>DATABT010000613.1:0-10792 GCA_036259455.1 Longimicrobium sp.
GCTTCCGGACGGGATGGCCGCGGTGCGGGTGGACGACCCGCGCCGCGCCCTCGCGCGCATTCTGGGCGCCCTGTATCCGCGCCCGGTCGCGACGCCCGGCGTCCATCCGACGGCGGTGCTGGGTCCGGGCGTGTCCGTGGATCCGGCCGCCTCCGTCGGCGCGTACGCCGTCATCGGGGAGGGGACGCGAGTCGGAGCGGGGGCCATCGTCCATCCCCACGTGGTCATCGGGCGGGGGTGCGAGATCGGGGCGGACGCCGTCCTGCATCCGCACGTGACGCTGTACGACGACGTGATGGTGGGGGCGCGCTCGGTGGTCCACAGCGGCGCGCGGCTGGGGTCGGACGGCTTCGGCTTCGTGCCGGAGCGCGACGGGCTGAAGAAGGTGCCGCAGGTGGGCGGGTGCCGCATCGGCGAGGACGTGGAGATCGGTGCCAACACCACCATCGACCGCGGCTCCATCGGCGACACCACGGTGGGGCGGGGGACCAAGATCGACAACCTGGTGCAGATCGGGCACAACTGCCGCATCGGGAGCCACGTGATCATCGTCTCCCAGGTGGGCATCTCCGGGAGCACGAAGGTGGGGGACGGGGCGGTGCTTGGCGGGCAGGCGGGCGTGCAGGGGCACATCGAGATCGGCCCGGGGGCAAAGATCGGCGCGCAGGCGGGGGTCACGGCCAGCGTGCCCGGCGGGGCGACGGTGAGCGGGTACCCGGCCCGGCCCCACCGCGAGGCGCTGCGCGTGCAGGCGGCGGTGTTCGGGCTGCCCAAGCTGGTGGAGCGGTTGAGGGCGCTGGAGAAGGCGGTCTTTGGCCGGGGTGCGCAGGGCGCCCGGGCCGGTCTGCATGCGAACGATCAGCACGGCGGGGAGCCGCCGCGAGACGAATAGATGGCGACGACGACACCACGACAGAACACCCTTGCCCGCCCGGGCGAGATGCGGGGCACGGGGCTGCACACGGGGGCCGAGGCGCGCATGCGCATCCTCCCGGCCCCGGTGGACACGGGAATCGTGTTCCGCCGCACCGACCTGCCGGGCTCGCCCGACCTCCCCGCCAACCTGGCCCACGTGGTGGGAACGGACCTGGGCACCTCCATCGGCATCGGCGAGGCCAGGGTGCACACGGTGGAGCACCTGCTGGCCGCCATGGTGGCGCGGGAGATCGACAACGCGTTCGTGGAGATCGACGCCGCGGAGCTTCCCGCGGCGGACGGGAGCGCGCGCGACTTTCTGCGCTTGCTGGACGAGTGCGGCGCCGAGGAGCAGGATGCGCCGGCGCGCTTTCTGGCCATCGCGGAGACCTTCTCCGTCTCCAAGGACCGCTCGGAGTACGTGGTGGCGCCGGCGCAGGACTACCGCGTCTCGGCCAGCATCGAGTTCGACCATCGCCTCATCGGCCGCCAGTTCGCCTCGTTCCGCGTGGGCGACCCCTCGTTCGCCACCGACGTGCTTCCGGCGCGCACCTTCGGCTTTCTGCGCGACGTGGAGGCCATGCGCGGCCGCGGGCTGGCGATGGGCGGCTCGCAGGACAACGCCGTCGTCCTTACCGAGGACGGGGTGATGGAGGGGACGCAGCTGCGCTTTCCGGACGAGTTCGTGCGCCACAAGGTGCTGGACGTGGTGGGCGACCTGGCGCTGGTCGGCGCGCGCATCCGGGGACACGTGATCGCCGAGCGGCCTGGGCACCTGGGCAACGTGGCCCTGGCCAGGGAGATCGTCGCCCGGGCGGAGAAGAAGGCGCTGGCGCGTCCCATCCTGAACATCGAGCAGATCTCCCAGTACCTGCCGCACCGCTATCCCTTCCTGCTCGTGGACCGCGTGGTGGAGTTCGAGGAGCGCAAGCGGATCGTGGGGCTGAAGAACGTGACCATCAACGAGCCGTTCTTCGTGGGCCACTTTCCCGGCCGCCCGGTGATGCCGGGGGTGCTGATCATCGAGGCCATGGCGCAGGTGGGCGGGCTGCTGGTGCTGGAGCAGATGGAGAACCTGGACGACAAGGTGGTCTACTTCATGTCGCTGGACAACGTGAAGTGGCGCCGGCCGGTCACGCCGGGGGACCAGATCCGCTTCGAGGTGGAGGTGCTGCAGATCCGCGGCGCCACCTGCCGGATGAAGGGCGTGGGCACGGTGGACGGCCACGTGGTGGCCGAGGCGGAGATGATGGCGCGGGTGGTGGACAAATGAGCGTAGACATGGGGATCCTGACCGGGACGCAGGTCCATCCCACCGCCGTCGTGGACGACGGGGCCGAGCTGGGCGAGGGCGTGGTCGTGGGCCCGTACTCCATCATCGGTCCGGGCGTCACCATCGGAGCGCGCACGCGGGTGAACAGCCACGTGCTCATCGAGCGCGACACGGCGGTGGGCGAGGAGTGCGTGATCAGCCATGGCGCGGTGCTGGGGACGGAACCGCAGGACCTGAAGTACCGCGGCGAATCCACCCGCCTGGTGGTCGGCGACCGCACGGTGATCCGCGAGTACGCCACGCTGAACCGCGGCACCAGCGCCAGCGGCGTGACGCAGGTGGGGAGCGACTGCATGCTGATGAGCTACGTGCACGTGGCCCACGACTGCCACCTGGGCGACCACGTGATCCTCAGCAACGCGGTGAACATGGCGGGGCACGTGACCATCGGCGACTGGGCCATCATCGGCGGGATGACGCCCATCCACCAGTTCGTGCGCATCGGGGCCCACTCGTTCATCGGCGGGCAGTCTCGCATCAGCAAGGACATTCCGCCGTACGTCAAGGCGGCCGGCATCCCCGTGCAGCTCTACGGCCTGAACTCCGTCGGGCTGCAGCGGCGCGGGTTCAGCGAGGAGGTGCGCCTGGAGCTGAAGCGCGCCTACCGCCTGTTCTTCGGTTCGACACACAACACCACGCAGGCGCTGGCGCGGGCGCGCGAGGAGCTGCGGGCGCTGCCGGAAGTGGAGGCGTTCCTGACCTTTTTCGAGACGTCGGAGCGCGGGGTGTCGGTCTGATGAAGGCGGGGGTGCTGGGCGTCGGCAGCCTGGGCTACCACCACGCGCGCATCCTGCGCGAGGTGCCCGGGGCGGAGATGGCCGGCGTGTACGACGACGACCCGGCGCGGCTGGAGAAGGTGTCCGCCGAGCTGGGCGTGCGCGCGTTCCGCAGCCGCGACGAGCTGCTGGAATCGGTCCATGCGGCGGTGATCGCGGTGCCCACGACGGCGCACGCGGAGGTGGCGCTGGCGGCCATCGACGCGGGGGTGCACCTGCTGATCGAGAAGCCCATCGCCCACACGCTGGCGGAAGCGGAGGCCATCGTGGACGCGGCGGCGGGGCGCGGCCTGGTCGTGGCGACGGGGCACGTGGAGCGCTTCAACGGCGCGCTGCGGGCCTGCGAGCCGTACCTGGACGACCCCCGCTTCATCGAGTCGCACCGCCTGGCGCCGTTCAACCCGCGGGGGACGGACGTGGCGGTGGTGCTGGACCTGATGATCCACGATATCGACCTGGTGCTCTCGCTCGCGGGGCACGGGGTGGAGTCGGTGGACGCGGTCGGGGTGCCGGTGCTGACGGCGGGCGCGGACATCGCAAACGCGCGTATCAGCTTCGAAGGCGGGGCGGTGGCCAACATCACGGCCAGCCGCGTGAGCTTCGAGCGGATGCGGAAGATCCGCTTCTTTCAGCACTCCGGCTACATGTCGCTGGACCTGGCCGCGGGGACGGGCGAGTTCCTGCGGCTCAAGCCCGGCGCGCGGATGCCGGAGGGCGAGGTGGGGGTCGCGGCGCTGCTGGGGCTGGTGGAGCGGATCGAGCTGAAGGGCGACGGGACGGAGCCGCTGCGCGCGGAGCTGGCGGCGTGGGTGGCGGCCGTGCGCGGCGAAGCGCCCCTGATCGTGAGCGGCGAGGACGGGCGCGACGCGCTGGCGGTGGCGCTGCGGATCATGGAGCGCATCGAGCAGCACGCGGCGGCGGGGCTGGCGGTCCGGGGCTGAGCGCCGGTGCGCGTCGCACGCCTCGCGATGGCGATTGAAATCGCGGCCGGAACGTCACAAAGTCCGCGCGCGCGGACCGAGAAGAAGGTGGGATGAGCGTGAGGGAGACGGATTCCGGCGCGCGGCATCCCACCCTTTTCATTTCCGCGGGCGAGGAGTCGGGAGACCTGCACGGGGCGGCGCTGGCGCGGGCGCTGCGCGAGCGGTTTCCCGCGGCGCGGCTCATCGGGCTGGGCGGCGCGCGGATGCAGGCGGAGGGCGTGGAGACGCTCGCGGGGCTGGACGAGCTCGCGGTGATGGGCTTCGCGGAGGTGCTGAAGCACCTGCCGTTCTTCATCGGGCTGCGCAGGCGCGTGTTCGCGGCGCTCGCCCAAGAGCGGGTGGACCTGGTGATTCCCATCGACTACCCGGGGTTCAACCTGCGCCTGGCGCGCCACGCGAAAACGTCCGGCATTCCCGTGCTGTACTACATCGCGCCGCAGGTGTGGGCCTGGCACAAGAGCCGCGTGCGCGACCTGGCCCGCGACGCGGACGAGGTGGCCGTCGTCCTGCCGTTCGAAGAGGACTTTCTGCGCCGCGGCGGCGTGAACGCGAAATTCGTCGGGCATCCGCTGCTGGACCGGCCGGACCCCGACCTGCCGCGCGGCGCGTGGGCGCGGGCGAACGGTCTGGACCCGGACCGGCCGATCCTGGCGCTCTTTCCCGGCTCGCGCGCGCAGGAGGTGCGGCGGCACCTGGACCTGTTCCAGGCGGCGGCGGACCGCGTGGTCGCGCGGCGGCCTGACGCGCAGCCGGTGGTCGGCACTCCGCGCGGCATCGACCGCGCGCTGTACGCGGGGGCGCGCTGGCCGCTGGTGGAGAGCGCGGGCGGGCTGCTGGCGTACGCCACCGCCGCCATCGCGAAGAGCGGCACGACGACGCTGGAAGCCGGGCTCGCGCTGACGCCGCTGGTCGTCGTGTACCGGATGAACGCGGCCAGCTACGCCCTGGCGCGGCGCGTGGTGAAGGTGCCGCACATCGCGCTCGCCAACCTGATCGCGGAAGACCGCGTCGCCCCCGAGTTCGTGCAGGACGCGGCCACGCCGGAGGCGCTCGCCGCCGCGGTGCTGCCACTGCTGGACGCGGAGTCCGAGGAGCGGAAGCGCATGGTCGCGGGCCTCGCGCGCGTGCGCGAGCGGCTGGGCGGGCCGGGGGCGTCGCGGCGGGTCGCGGAGCTGGCGGCGGAGCTGCTGGCGGCGCGGGACGGGGGTATGGCGAACACTGCAACGAGCGGTAACGCGCGGAACACCACGGGTTGAAACCCGCGGCTAGAACGGCCATAAGCCCCGCCCCGGGCTCGCGGAGCTCGCCCGGCGGGGCTGCACCTGCAAGGACACAGGCTGTCCACCGCCAAGAGTTGTCATTCCGGGGGAGGCGTCCACGTGGTGCCGGACCGTGTACGATCCATGGCGCCGGCCGAGGAATCTGCTCGCCGTAGCTTGCAGCCTGCGTCTCCGCACCACACTTGCCCGTTCCATTCCTGACCTGATGGCCGAACCCTCGCTTCCCCCACCCGCCGAAACCGAACCCGCGGAGCTGCCGTCGGAGATGACGACGCGGCTGCCGTGGCACCAGTCGGCGCTGGCGGCCATCGGGGGCGCGGGGCTGGACGCCATCATGGGCTCGTGCCGCTACCGCACGGAGGGCGAGCACAACTTCCGGCGGTTCTGGGACGCGGGAAAGCCCGTCATCTTCACCCTCTGGCACGGGCGGCTGTTGCCGTGCACCTACCACCACCGCCACCAGGGCGTCGTCACTCTCGTCAGCCTGCACCGCGACGGCGAGTACATCACCCGCGCGGTGCGGCGCTGGGGGTACACGGCGGTGCGCGGCTCCACCAGCCGCGGCGGTCTGGAGGCGCTCCGCGAGCTCATCCGCCACGTCAAGCAGGGCCGCTCGCTGGCCATCACCCCCGACGGCCCGCGCGGCCCGCGCGAGAAGATGAAGCCCGGGCCCGTCATCATCGCGCAGCGCACGGGCGCGCCGATCATCCCGGTTGTGTCGGGTGCCAGCCGCGGATGGTTCTTCGGCGGATGGGACCGCTTCCTGATCCCGCGGCCGTTCGCGCGCTGCCAGATCGTCTACGGCGAGCCCGTCTTCGTCCCGCGCCAGGCGGACGACGCGCGGATCCACGCGGTGATGAAGGACGTGGAGGCGCGGCTGGGAGGGCTGATGCGGCGCGTGGAGGAGCGGTGGTGAGGCGCGGGCCCCTTCCCCCGGCGGACCTTTCGCTCGTTCCTCGCGACGGCCGTAGACCCCTCCCCCAGCCCCGGGGGAGGGGCGATGCGTGGGCAAGGTTCCGCGCGCGCGGTCGAGGTTCAACCTCTCGGACGCTCTTCTGGGAGAGGTCGCGAGGCGACGAGCGGGTGGGGGCGTGCTCCGGGGCCGGAGCCGTCGCAGGCGCGACCGAATTTCTCCCCCTCTCCGCGAGGAACGAGCGGGGAGGGGGCCGGGGGGAGGGGCGCCATGAAGCGCCCTGACGCGTTCGCCCGCGAGGTGTGGGCGGGTGGCGGCGGCGCGGCGGGGGCGGCGCTGCGGGTGCTGCTCGCGCCGGCGGAAGCGGGGTACGGCGCCGTCGTGCGCGCGCGGAACGCGGCGTACGACCGCGGCTGGCTGCGCAGCGAGCGCGCGGACGTGCCGGTGATCAGCATCGGCAACATCTCCGTGGGCGGGGCGGGAAAGACGCCGTTCGCGGCGTGGGTGGCGCGCCGGCTGCGGGAGTGGGGGCGCGACCCCGCCATCGTCCTTCGCGGCTACGGCGAGGACGAGATCCTGCTGCACCGCGAGCTGAACCCGAAGATCCCCGTCCTCTACGACAAGCGCCGCGCGGAGGCCGTCCTGGAGGCGTTCGCCGCCGGCTGCGACGTGGTGGTGCTGGACGACGCCTTTCAGCACCGCGCGCTGGCGCGGGACCTGGACGTCGTCCTGGTGCCGGTGGAAGGATGGGAGCCGCGCCCGCGCCTGATCCCGCGCGGCCCCTGGCGCGAGAGCCCGCGAGCGCTGGCGCGCGCGGACCTGATCGTGCTCACGCGCAAGAGCGCGGACGCGGCGCGCGCGGCGCGGGTGGAGGCGGAGGTGGCGCGGATGCATCCGCGAAAGCCCGTCGTCCGGTGCGCGCTGCTGCCGTCCCGGCTGGTCCCGCTGCACGGCGGCGAGGCGCGGGGGATCGATACGCTGCGCGGAAAGCGGGTGCTGGCGGTGGCGGCGCTGGCGGTGCCGGAGCCGTTCATCGAGCACCTTTTCGAGGCCGGCGCGGACGCGGATGCGTCGACGTATCCGGATCATCACCCGTTCGACCAGGACGATGCGGAGAACCTCGTGGAATGGGCAGGCGGCCGGATGATGGTGATGACGCACAAGGACGCGGTGAAGCTCCGCCCGCTGCTCCCGGCGTCCGCGGATGCGTGGGTGCTGGAGCAGACGGTGCTGATCGAGAGCGGGGCGGACGCGCTGGATGCGGCGCTGCGGCGCGCGCTGGAGGAGCGGGCGGGATGATGCAGGCGGACGTGGTGGTGATCGGGAGCGGCATCGCCGGCCTCTCCTTCGCGCTCAAGGCGGCCAGGTTCGGCACCGTGGCGCTCATCACCAAGAAGAGCCGGCCGGAAAGCAGCACCAACTGGGCGCAGGGCGGCATCGCGGCCGTCTTCGGCGAGGACGATTCGCCGGCGCTGCACATGGAGGACACGCTGGTCGCCGGCGCCGGCCTCTGCCACCCCGACGCGGTGGACGTGCTGGTGCGCGAGGGCCCGCAGCGCGTGCGCGAGCTGATGGACCTCGGCGTCCGCTTTACGCGCGACCAGGGCGACCTGTCGCTGGGGCTGGAGGGCGGGCACTCGCGCCGGCGCATCGTGCGCGCGGACGACCTGACGGGGCGCGAGATCGAGCGCGCGCTGCTGGCCGCCGCGGCGGAGACGGGGAACGTGCGCGTCTTTGAGAACCACCAGGCGGTGGACCTGCTGACGGCCACGGACCCCGGCACACTGGGCGAGCGCTGCTGCGGCGTGCTGGTGCTGGACACGGAGACGGGGGAAATGATCCCCTTCCTGGCCCGCGCGGTGATGCTGGCCACGGGCGGCTGCGGCCAGGTCTACCGCCACACCACCAATCCCTCCATCGCGACGGGGGACGGGGTGGCGATGGCGTACCGCGCGGGCGCCAAGGTGGCGAACATGGAGTTCATCCAGTTCCACCCCACGGCGCTGTATCCCGCCCGCGAGCGCACCTTTCTGATCAGCGAGGCGGTGCGCGGCGAGGGCGCGGTGCTGCGGCGGCGGGACGGCTCTACGTTCATGGAGAACGACCATCCGCTCGCCTCGCTGGCCCCGCGCGACGTGGTGGCGCGCGCCATCGACCGGGAGATGAAGCGCAGCGGCGACCCGCACGTGCTGCTGGACTGCTCGGCCATCCCGGAGCACGAGATCCGCCAGCGCTTTCCCAACATCCTGCGCGAGACGGCGGAGCGGGGGACGGACATGCTGCGCGAGCCGCTCCCCGTGGTTCCCGCGGCGCACTACCTGTGCGGCGGCGTGCTTACGGACACGCACGGCCGCACCTCCGTCCCCGGCCTGTACGCGGCGGGGGAGACGGCGTGCACGGGCGTGCACGGCGCCAACCGTTTGGCCAGCAACAGCTTGCTGGAGGCGGTGGTGTTCGCGCACCGCGCGTCGGAGCGGCTGGGGCCGCAGCTACGCGTTACGCGCCCGCTGGAGCCGCGGGAGCTGCCGGCGCCGCAGGGAACGCGCGACCCGGAGGGCGTGCTGCTGGTGCACGACCGCGAGGAGATCCGCAACGTAATGTGGGACCTGGTCGGCATCGTCCGCAGCGACGAGCGGCTGTCCGTCGCGGAGGCGCGGCTGCGCCAGATCTCGCTGCACGTGAACGGCATGTGGGCGGATTCGCGCCCCACGGTAGACCTGGTGGAGCTGCGGAACCTGATCCAGACGGCGCTGCTGGTCGTCCGCTGCGCCATCCAGCGCAAGGAGAGCCGCGGCCTCAACTACAACGTGGACCACCCCTGGCGCGACAACGAGCACTGCCTGGTGGATACCATCGTTGTGCGATAGCACGATTGCTGCGAGATTTGAGCGTCCATCTTGGTCACAGCAGGAGATGATCGATGTCGCAGATGATCACGGACGAGGAGCTCGCGGCTGCGGAGGTAGAAGCGGCAGCCATGCAGCTTTCACGCGCGCGGCGGGCTGAAATTGCGGCTCGCCTCTTCGCGAGTCTCGATGAGGAGTCGCGGCTGGAGCGCGCCTGGGGGGCGGAGCTTAGAGAGCGGATGCGCGCCGTGAAAGCTGGTGAGATGAAGCTCCTTTCCGAGGATGACGCCGATGCCGAGGTGGAGGAGCTGCTTCGGTGAAGGTCCGCGTCGCGCTCACGGAGGCGGCGCAGGAGGAAAGGCTGGAAGCCGCACGCTTCTATCGTGCGGCGAATCTCGAAGCTGCACAGTCTTTTGCTCGCGCGTTCAAGCATGAGCTCGCGCTGCTCAAGGAGCAGCCCTTGCTGGGGGCATCCGTACCTGGAGGGCACGCGCGGAAGGTTTTTCCGCACTTTCCGTATTCCCTCATCTATACCTTCGAAGAGAACCTGATTACCATCTACGCAGTCGCACATCAGAGCCGCGATCCGGAATATTGGGTCGAGCGGGTCAAGACGTATCGCGGCGGGTGAAGGTCGTCGTCGCGGTGGTGGGGAAGGCGAAGGGCGCCGTGGGCGAGGCCATCGGAGAGTACGAGGCCCGCGCGCGGCGCTATTTCGCGTTCGAGTCGCACGAGGTGAAGGAGGAGCAGTACCGCGGCAAGGGCGACGCGCCCCGCGTGCGCGACGAAGAGGGCAGGCGGCTGCTGGCGCGCGTCCCCGCCGGCGCGGAGATCGTGGCGCTGCACGAGACGGGGCGCGCGTGGGACTCGCACCGGCTGGCCGCGTACCTGGCGGACCTGCAGGTGCGCGCCAGCCCGGGCGTGGCGTTCCTGATCGGCGGCGCGTACGGGCTCTCGGACGAGATCCTGGCGCGCGCCAGCCACACGCTCGCCCTCGGGTCCATGACGCTGCCGCACGAGCTGGCGCGGCTGGTGCTCACGGAACAGCTGTATCGCGCGGGGACCATCAACCGCGGCGAGCCGTACCACAAGGGAAGGGAATAGGGGAGGGGTGACAGGGGACAGGGATGGCGGAGGTACGGCTGACGGCGGGGGAGGCGGATGCGCTGCGCGGGAGCCAATCGATTCGTGTCTACCCAGCGCATTTTCAGGAAGGAAGACCGCGAGACGCTGGACGCCGCCGCCCGAAAGCCGGGCCTCGGCGGCATCCGCGAGTACGCGGGATCGCGTGGGAGACGATTTCGCCTGCATTCGCGATTCCGGCTCGGTGGACGTTCCGGACGTGCGACGACATTCCCGTGATCGCGATCGCGGCTCTGAGGGCATTTTCAAGCGTCGGATTCTCGGACGATGGAGCCTGGATTCCGCCGATGTGGGCCTGCATGCACCCAGACGCTTGCTGGACGGCGCCCACCTCTTTAATCTGTAACAAAAGCGGTTATCTTTTCCGCGCGGGTGAAACCGTAGACCCACTGCACCGGGAGCCGTTCCGTACGCAGGCTCCCGCGTCATCCGGATGGGAGGGCGAACTGACGCTCAAGATCGAGGTCCAGCTGTTGCGCGGTTCGCGCCTGGTGGACGATTATCGCGCGGGGCGGCCGGACGCGGCGCGCTTCTTTGCCGGCAACCCCGGCGACCTGCGGGCCTTCCGCGCCAAGCTGGCCGAGGTGGGCCGCCGCTTCGGGC
>DATABT010000614.1:0-3685 GCA_036259455.1 Longimicrobium sp.
CCCCGACGGACGGCTCCTCGCTCTACCTGGGCCCCTCCGCCCCCAGCGACGTCATCACCATCGACGAGGGGGTGCTGCTGACCGCGCGCGTCACCGACGCCGGCGGCGCGGTGAAGCACTACCTGACGGGGCGCTCGTGGATGCGCTACGGCGGCGCGTGGGGGTGGAAGCGCATGGTCCCCGAGATCCCCGGCGGGGGAACGGAGCTGCATCCGGCGCCCGTCCCCGGCGCGGGGGTCGTGGTGGTGGACCAGGGCGGCAGCGTGTGGCTGTACCGCAGCAAGAGCTGGTACTACGAGTGGGTGCCGCTGGGCATCCCCGGCGACGACCGCGGCGAGGGCAACCCCGCCGCGCCTCCGGAGGCGCACCTGCGCTGGGCGCCGCGGCTGGCCTTCATGAGCACCCTGCTGGCCGCCCACGTGGACAACCCCGCCGGCGAGAACCACGTGTGGTCGCGCGCCGGGCGCGACCTGGACTTCGACGCGCGTCCCATGGGTGGGTGGACGGACCGCCGCCTGGTGGACCCGCGGGGCGTGGGGGTGGAGACGCAGGGGCTGGGGATCGCCGTGGGGCACGTCAACCCCGGCGACCGGCCGGACCTGGTGCTGCTGTACGTCAACAATCCCCCCGGCGCCAACGAGCTCTGGTACCGCGTGGGGTGGGAGCTGGACGCGGAGGGGAACGCGTCGTCGTGGAGCGTTCCCCGCCGCGTTCCCCTCCGCGTGGCGGAGGAGGTGGCCGAGGCCGACATCGCGCTGGCGGACCTGGACGGCGACGGCCGCCCGGAGCTCGTGATCGCCTACGCCACCCGCGGCGCCGGCTGGCAGCGCGTCTTCTACCGCATCGGCTGGCGGCTGAACGTCTCCGGCGAGGTGGAGGGCGGCTGGAGCGATTCCGTGGAGGTGCCCGGGCTCAAGCAGGCCGTGCACGGCGTGGGCGTGGCCGTGGTGGACATGAACGACGACGACAGGCCCGACCTGGTGATCTTCACCCTGGATGCGGAGAGCGGCGGCAGCGTGGGACGCTACCGCATCGGCCGTGCGATCAACGCGCGCGGCCACGTGACGGGCGGGTGGAGCGGCGCGCTGGCGGTGGGGGGCGATCCGTTCCCCGCCAGCCACCAGGGCGCGGGGATCGCCATCGCCGACTTCAGCGGGTCGCGCCTGCCGGACCTGGTGGTGTTCACGGTGGAGAACGGCCCCACCGACAACGTGGGGTGGTACCGCATCGGCCGCGACATCACCAAGCGCGGCAACGCTCGCACCTGGAGCGAGCCGCGCCGCATTCCCGGCTGGTTCGGCTGGGAGAACCAGGGCGCCGCGCTCACCGTGGCCGACGTGGACCCGGCGCTGGTGGAGAAGCGGGTCCAGATGGGGACGGACTTCAAGCGCGCCGCCGCCCGCCACCAGGGCCGCGTGCTGGACGCGCAGTGGGCGGCGCGCACGGACCCGCCGGCCCCCGTGGCCGCGGACGCGCTGGCCGAGCAGGCGCGGGCGCAGATGGAGCCGTGGGCCGCCGTCACCGAGCGGGTGAGCGCGCGGGTGGAGCTGGACGAGCAGTGGCAGGGCGCGGCCGACACGCTGCGCCCGCTGCTGGCCGCGCCGGAGTTCCCCCAGCCGATGTACGAGGCGCTGCGCGACCTGGGGCAGGAGCACCTCTTCCCCGGGTGGGACACCGTGCCGCCCGAGACGGTCACCCTGCTGCGCACCAACCCCACCTTCATCGAGGCGTTCATGGTGGGGCTGAACCACGAGCTGGCGCGCGAGCTCCTGTGGCGCGAGTTCCCCGCCGACCGGCGGGCCACCTTCTTCCGGCACTTCTGGGACGTGCGGGGCGCCGCGGCCACCGCCGGCCCGCTGACGGACATCCCGCCCATCGAGTCGTGGGGTCCGGAGCGCGAGCTGGGCGGCAGCGCCACGGCGGTGGGCAGCGCCGACATGCTGGTGCTGGCCATCCGAGGCGAGGTGCTGCGGCGGTATCCCACCGCCACCGTCTACGCCCGCCGCGCGCGGTGGGACGGGGACCGGCGCGCGCTGGACGGCGAGGTGCGCCTCCCCCAGTTCCGGGGGCGGATGGAGCCCGACCTGCTGCTCTTCGGCCTGCCCCTTACCGTCCCGCAGGCGCTGGGCGACGACGAGGACGCGGGGTGGTTCTTCGTCCTGCAGCAGCAGCCCACGGAGCCGCGCTTCGGGCTGGACGCGCTCCCGGAGCGGGACGCGTACGGCGGCGCGCCGGCGGCGTGGAGCGCCCTGCACTGGGGCCACCTGGCCGCGGACCGCGACGGCCTGGAGGCCATCGTACACGTTCCCGTGGAGGCGTCGCGGCTGGCCGGCATGCGGCTCCCCCTGCGGCCGGACCTCCCCGCCGGCGAGGGCAGCCCGCTCTGGGGGTGGAACGCCGCGCACCTGGCCAGCATCACCTTCCAGCCGCCGGTGCAGGTGGCCATCCACGCCACCGACCTCATCCCCCGCGAGCCGGTGGAGTGGCGGGTGACGGGGATCGTCCCCGCGCCGGAGCCGGAGAGCCGCATCCAGGCGCTGGGCGGGCCGCGGCCGGAGGGCGGTGACTGGCGCCTGCCCGTTGCGGAGGTGATCGCCGCCCTCGACCGCGGGGAGGTCTTCTACGTCGAGGAGCCCGCGGGCGACCGCGTGGACCTGGTCGTCTCCCGCACCGCCGCCGGGCGGCGCTACGTCAAGACCTCGGCGGACGGCGACGTACCCAACAACCTGCTCGCGCTCCCGCACCTTCCGGAGGAAGGCTGATGCCGTCGGTGAACGTCTCCTGGGCCCTGGACGCGCGGTGGCCCGTCGTTCTGCTGCCCGTGCGCCTGGAGACGCGCTTTGCCGGGAGCGAGCTCCTGGTGCGCGTCTACCCCGACGAGATCCACGTCGACACGCACGAGCCGCCTCTCACCGCCGACGAGGCCGCGGCGGGCGAGGCGTACTGGCGCGCCGTCGGGGACGCGGCCCCCGCGGCGAGGGCGGAGGCGTGGAGCACGCTCGCCAGCCGCTACGGGGCGGAGCGCGCGGCCTGGGTCGCCCGGGTGATGGAGCCCGCGCCCGGCCTGGTCTTTCCCGACCCCGAGCGCCGCGGCGCGGCGTGGACGCGCGCGCCGCTGGCCCGCGCCCTCCCCACCCGCTTTCACGCCTGGGCGCGGCTGGGCACGGAGACGCGCCACGCGGCGGCTCCGAAGCCCGTGGGCGGGGACGGGTCCACCACGCACGAGGTGGCCGTGGGCCCGCCGCCGCCGGACCGGCCCGGGGCCACGGACCTGGAGCAGCTGGCGGACGACGTGCCGCCGGTGGACGAGACGCTCGGGTGGATGGTGGACTTCGCCGCCGCGGAAGCGGTGGGGATGGCGCTGCGCCTGCCCCTCTCGCCGGGAATGGTCGCGCAGGAGCGGGTGGAGCGGCTGATCGTCTTCGGCGTGCGCGAGGGCCTGGACGCGGAGCCGGCGCGGGCGGCCGACGCGGGCGCGCGCATCCTGGCGGACCTGCTGGAGGCGCAGTACCACACGCGGGGGCAGGGCTTCGTGGCGCAGGGCACGCCGACGAACAACACGGACGACGCCCCCGCCGGCTACGACCCCGACGACCCCGCGCACCTCGCGGCGATGCGCGTCCTGCCCGGCGACCCCGTCCCCGCGGCCGACACGGGGGCGGCTCTCACCGCCCGCGCCCTGGGG
>DATABT010000615.1:0-3298 GCA_036259455.1 Longimicrobium sp.
CCGCCGGTCCTGGCAGCCGGTTACAGCGTGCTCTTGAAGAGCAGGCGGTTGGGCGTGCCCGAGGGGTTGCCCGAGATCACGTTCGTCGTGGCGTTGTTGATGATCCACGAGCGGACGGTGGAGTTCGACGCGCCGGGGTTACCGGCCAGGTACAGCGCGCCCACGCCCGCCACGTGCGGCGAGGCCATCGAGGTGCCGCTGATGGTGTTCGTGGCGGTGTTGCTCGTGTGCCATGCGCTGGTGATGCTCACGCCGGGGGCGTACAGGTGCGTGCAGCTTCCGTAGTTGGACCAGGAGGCGCGGGCGTCGGTGCTGCTGGACGCGTTCACCGAGGTCACGTTCGACGCCGAGGCCGGCGAGTAGTTGCAGGCGTTGGCGCCGCTGTTCCCCGAGGCGACCGCCACGAACACGCCCGAGTTGGCCAGGTTGTTCACGGCCGTGTTGAGCGAGGACGAGTAGCCGCCGCCCAGCGACATGTTGGCGACCGCCGGCCTGGTGGCGTTCAGGCGCACGTAGTCGACGCCGGCGATGATGCCGGAGAACGAGCCGGAGCCCGAGCAGTTGAGCACCTTTACGCCGCGGAGGCGCACGCCCTTGGCGACGCCGTGCGTGCTGCCGCCCACGGTGCCGGCCACGTGCGTGCCGTGCCCGTTGCAGTCGTCGTTGCTGCCGCCCGCCGAGTTGTACACGCTGGCCGCGCGCGTGCCGAACTGCGAGTGCGTGGGGCGAATGCCCGTGTCGATGATGTAGGCGGTGACGTTGGACGCCGTGGTGTTGTACGTGTACGTCCCCGAGAGCGGACGGTTGCGCTGGTCGATGCGGTCGATCCCCCACGTCGCGTTGCTCTGCGTGGCCTCGAGGGACGCCACCTGGTCCTGCTCGATGTACTCCACGTTGGGGTTGTGCTGCAGCGCCGCGAGCTGGCCCTGGTTCAGCGACGCCGAGAAGCCGTTGAGGGCGGCCTCGTACACGAAGCCCGGCTGCACGCCCGCGATGGCGGCCACCGAGCGCGGGTTCGCGCCTTCCTTCAGCACCACGATGTACTCACCGGCAATGCCGTTGGCGGCGGCCATCATGAGCGGCGCGGCCGTGGGAGCGCGGCCGGCCACCGGCGACTGGTCCGAGCACGCGGCCAGGGCCAGCGTTGCACCGACTGCCACTACGGTCTTGTTCAGCTTCATGGCATCCTCCCGAGGGGTGAGTGGTGCGCGGCGCCCGATCGGACGGCGCGCGGTCGCGACGCTCAGGGGTCAGAGCGTCGACTTGTACAGCAGCCGGTTGGGCGTCCCGCTCGGGTTGCCCGTGATCTTGTTGAGCGTCGCGTTGTTCTTGATCCACGTGTCGATGGTGGCCGACGACACGTTGCCGTTCACCGACTTGTAGAGCGCCGCCACGCCGGCCACGTGCGGGCTGGCCATGGACGTCCCGCTGATGGTGCTGGTCCCGCTCCCGATCCAGGTGGACGTGATGGATCCGCCCGGCGCGTAGCCGTCCACGCAGCTGCCGTAGTTGCTGCTGCTGCGGCGCGCGTCCGTGCGCTCCGACGACGCCGTGGTGAACACCGCCGGGGCGCTGGCGGGGGAGAAGTTGCACGCGTTGCTGTTGCTGTTCCCCGCCGCCACGGCCACGAAGACGCCGGAGTTGGAGAGGTTGGTGACCGCGGTGTTCACCGAGGTGTTCAGGCTGCCGCCCAGGGACAGGTTGGCCACCGCGGGATTCACGCGGTTCAGCCGCACCCAGTCGATCCCCGCGATGATGGCGCTGAAGGAGCCGCTTCCGTTGCAGTCCAGCACGCGCACGCCGCGCAGCCGCACCTGCTTGGCCACGCCGTACGTCGTCGATCCGATGGTTCCCGCCACGTGGGTGCCGTGGCCGTTGCAGTCCGCGCCGTTCCCGCCCAGCGCGTCGTACGCCGACGCCGCGCGGGTGCCGAACTGCGGGTGGTTGGCCTGGATTCCCGTGTCGATGACGTAGGCGTAGACCGTCGACGCGGTGGCGTTGTAGGTGTAGGTGCCGCTCAGGGGCAGGTTGCGCTGGTCGATGCGGTCGATCCCCCACGTGGCGCCGGACTGCGTGGTCCACGCCTGCGCCCGCCCGTCCTGCTCCACGTAGTCCACGTTGGGATTGTGGCGCAGCGCGTTCAGCTGCCCCTCGTTGAGCGTGGCGCTGAAGCCGTTGAGCGCCGCCGTGTAGACGAACCCGGGCGACACGCCGGCGACCGCCGCCACCGAGCGCGGGTCGGCGCCCTCGTTCAGGACCACGATGTACTGCCCGTCGATGCCGCCGGCCCGGGCCGCCAGCAGGGGCGCGGCCTCCGCGGCCGGGCCGGCGGTGGGGGACTGGTCCGCGCACGCCGCCAGCGCCAGCAGCGCCGCGGCGGGGAGGGTGGAGCGCATGGCCTTCATCGGTTCCTCGCGTGGAACGGGGGTGACGTGCGGTGCGTCGCCCGGGGGATGGCCGGACGGCGCGCGGCCGGTGCTACAACGAGCTCCTGTACAGCAGGCGGTCGGGCGTGCTGTGGCGGATGCCGGGCACGGAGCGCGGGTCCGCGCCTTCCTTGAGCACCACGATGTACGCGCCGGCCGCGCCCCGCCCCGACGCCACGGCCATCAGCGGCGCCGCTTCGGGCGCGCGGGCGGTGACGGGGGACGGGACGTTGCACGCGGCCAGGGCGGCGAGCACGACGGTACGGTGCAGCGTACGCATGCGGTGCTTCCGGGATGAAGACGACGGGCCAGGGGCCAACGCGCGCGGGGTGCGGGACCGGCGCGCGGGAGAAATCCCGAATACAGGTCCGTTTGCCGCGGCATGGTGGCGCCGCCGGCAGGCCCGCCGCCACTCGCGAACCACGCGTGCGGCGCCGGGCGTGCGGGTGCCGATTTCCGTTTGAAAGACGGGTGGGTGAAAGGCATTCCGCGCGCCATGCCGGGCGCAGAGATAAGTCGTTGCGGTGCAACGCAAGCGGCCAAAGGCGACACGGACGATGGTGATGCAGAATGGTGCGCCCGGAACCAAATTGATGCAGTCGACGCCAATGGCACGTCGGTAAAGGAGCGTTATAGCGCCCTCGCCGGTGGCCCGATGCGCGACCGATCCTCAGCGTACGCTTGCCTTCGAGCAGAAAACCCGCTGCTGGTCACCGGCCACATAAACGTCTGATACCGTGTGTATCACTTATCCCGAATTACATGAATGATTTGTCGTCCTCGCGAGCGCGATCCGCCCCTGTCCCCGGCCCGCGGATGTGCATCCACCGTGATGAACCACGCGGAGACGGGAGAAACGGAAAAGAGGACGC
>DATABT010000616.1:0-7185 GCA_036259455.1 Longimicrobium sp.
GCCGTGCTCCTGGATGAAGCTGCTGATGACGGTGGTGAAGCCTTCCGCGGAGTACCTGCCGAAGGCGTCGCTCTCGCCCACGAACACCTTGTCGGCGCCGTAGCGGGCCAGCTCGGCGGCCGCGGCGGCCACGCCGGGGCCGCCCAGCACCACGGCGTGCACCTCAGTGCCCAGCGCGTCGGCCAGGGAGCGGGCGGCGGTCACCACCTCGTGGGCCACCTTGCGGATCTCACCGTCGCGCGTCTCCGCGAACGCGAAAATGCCTGGCATTGTTGGGTCCTCTCAGGCGTTGGAATTCAGGAACTGAAAGGGAATAGGGAATAGGGAATAGGGAATAGCAAGACAACGGCAACGGCGCGCCTGATCCGGCGACTCGCGCGGTTTTCGCAGGCTATTCCCTATTCCCTATTCCCTATTCCCTAGATCACTTTCGCCTCTTCGCGCAGCAGCTTCAGCAGCACCGGCACCGCGTCCGGGCCCTCGCCCACGATGCGGCCGGCCTGGCGCTCGGCGGGGTAGCTGAAGCCGCGCACCTCCACACCGCTGTCGCCGGCGGTGACGGGCTTTTCCTCCAGCGGCTTCTTCTTGGCCGCCATGATCCCCTTGAGGCTCGCGTAGCGCGGCTCGTAGGCGCCCTTGGTGAGCGTCAGCACGCACGGCGTCTTCAGCTCCACCACCTCGTGGCCGCCCTCGATCTCGCGGTGCGCGGTGATCTTGCCGCTTTCGACCGAGAACTCGGTCACCGCCGTCGCGGCGGGCACGCCCAGCAGCTCGGCGACCATGGGGCCCACGGCCTGCAGGTCGTCGTCGATGGCCTTCATGCCGAAGAGCGCCACGTCGTACTCGCGCCCGTTGAGCTCCTCCGCCAGAATGCGCGCCACCGCCAGCCCCTCGGGCTTGCCGTCCGCCTTGAGCAGCACGGCGTTGTCGGCGCCCATGGCCAGCGCGGTGCGCAGCGTCTCGGCGCTCGCCGAGTCGCCCACGCTGATGACCGTCACCTCGCCGGAACCGGCCGCTTCCTTGTGCTTGAGCGCGGCTTCGACGGCGAACTCGTCGTAGGGGTTCAGGATGAACTTGGCCCCGGCCGCGTCCACGGACTTTCCGTCAGCGCCGATGCGCACGCGCGCCTCGGTGTCCGGGACGCGCTTCACGCACACGATGCTCTTCACGCGCATCTCCCTTGGCTCGGATGATCATCGGAACCGCCCGGCGGCTCCGAAGCCGGGGAGTATACGCACGCCGCGAGCCTTCTGCAACCCGGTTTTGCCGCAAATTTGCAAGAGAAACTGCCATTAGGACGTTCGTTCGACGCCTCCCGTCCCGCACGCTCCGGACGCGCTCGCGCGAAATATCCCGGGAACGATCAGGCGGCGGGCGCGGAGGAAAACAAGAGAGGACGCGGAGGCGGCCGATGCCGTTCTCCGCGTCCTCGTCTTTGCCTCCCGTCCGTCCGCTCAGTTGCAGAGCGAGCGATCCACGTACCGCTTCTTTCCCGACGCCGAGTACGTGTAGCACCCGCCGCGCGGCCCGCGATGGTACTCGCGCTCCGGTTCGGCGGATGACATCCCCCGTTGCGCCGCCTCTTCGCGCTCGCCGCCCTGCCGCGCATCCCCGGTCTCCCCATCATCCGCCACCCGCGGCGCATCGGGAACCACGGGCGGCGGTGGATCGAGGGCCGGATCGGACCCGCCGGCTTCGGTCGTGTAGCTGCTGGAGATCCGCGGATCGAAATCATCCGCGCCTTCGCCACCACAGGCAGCGACAAGGAGGAGGAGCAGGAGGGGAAGACGACGCATGAGTACTCACAAGGCTGGGATTTCCATCAACGGACGGCCGAATCACCTCCGCGCTCACCCCCGCCGCCGCTGGGGACGGGGCTCGCAGGCGCGGCCGTCGCGGTCGCGGTCGAAGCCGTGCGGATCGGCATTCCGAACGTCGTGCCGCACGCGGAACGGCTTGCGGCCGGTGATGTCGGGGCAGTCCAGGTCCGGCGGCGGAGGCGGGATGCAGTAGTCGGGATACGAGGGATGGCACCGCTGCTGATCGGGCCACGCGCCGGCGCCGCTCGCCGTCGCGGCCGCGACGAGCACGAGCGCGGCCAGGCAGGTTCGAAGGATGATGCGCATCAGGTGCGGCCGCAGGGTGGCGGCAAACAGGAGGTTTTCTGGCGGCGGGAGAGCGCCGATTGCGCCACTCGCGTAGCATAGTGGTCACCGCGCCGCGAGACAATGCTCTTGTCGGACGTGCGGACCCGCTTTCCTGAACGCGAAAGGGCCCGCCCCGGAGGGCGACCCGTCCGCGCTGGTTCGATCGAGGGCGCGGGGGCTACGCCATCATGATCATTGTTACGGAACGGCGTGGCAGATAAATATTGTCGTGAACAGCCAGCACGCACCGCTGTTTCATTCATCCACCCGCGGAGGTCTCCATCATGAAAACGGCAACATCGGCGCCCAACTTCAACTACGGCTTTCCCACGCCCGGCCCGCAGCACCCCTCTGGCAACCAGGTGATGAACCACGTGTTCTTTCTGTCAAAGGACGCGTGGAAGGAGGTGCGCGAGGTGGAGCGCTTCGACTTCATCGTCATCGGCAGCGGGTTCTGCGCGCTGGCGTTCGTGCAGCGCGCGCTGCGGAACGATCCATCCACGCGAATTCTGATCATCGAGCGCGGGCCGTTCTTTCTGCCGGAGCACTTTCAGAACCTGCCGCTGCCCTTTCAGCAGACGCTGGGCGGAATGTCGGAGACCTTTCCGTGGACGCTCTCTGCCCGCACCATCGGCGGCGACGGGTACATCAAGTGGCAGCACGGGATGGTGCCGTTCTTCGGCGGCCGGTCCACGCTGTGGAGCGCCTGGTGCCCGCGGCCCACGCGCGAGGAGATGGAGGGGTGGCCCGAGGCGGTGATCGACACCGCCAACCAGTACTTCGAGAGCGCCGAGGCGCTGCTGAACGTGGTGTCGGCCAACGACATCGACCGGGATGCGCCGGTGGCGGTGCGGCAGCCGTGGAGGCCCGTGTACGGCGTGCTGCAGCACCGGCTCACGGAGCGAGTGCAGAAGCACCTGCGCGAGGTGGACTCCGCCACGCGCGCCATTCCCGCGCCGCTGGCCGTGGGCGCGCCGGAGCTGCACGGAATGGACTTCGTGAAGTTCGCCGCGCCGGGGCCGCTGCTGGAGGTGCTGAGCGCCGCGGGCGCGCGGGCCCGCGCCGGCAAGGGAGCGCCGCTGCGCATCGTCACCGACTGCACGGTGACGCGCGTGCTGCAGCAGGAGAACCGCGCCACCGCGCTGGAGACCACGCAGGGGGTGGTGAACATCGGCGACGCGCGGCTGGTGCTGGCCATGGGCACGCTGCCGCCCACCACGCTGGTGCTCAACTCGTTTCCGCAGGTAGAGAACGCCGGCGAGCGCTTTACCGCCCACTTCATCACCAGCGTGGTGGCGCGCGTGCTGCGCACCGACTACCCGTTCCACGAACAGATCGGCGACCTGGAGCTGGCGGCCATCTACGTGGCGGGCGTGGACCGCAAGACCAAGGGACAGTACCACATCCAGCTCACCGCGCTTTCCGACCGGCACCCGGCCGCCAACGCACAGACCGCCGCGCGCTACATGCCCGACGTGGTGGCGACGGCCTCGCCGGAGCAGCTGGCCACCTCCGAAGACTACGTGGTGTTCGTCTGCGCCGTGCTGGGGGAGATCGACTATCGCAATCCCGACAACTGGTTCCGGCGCATGGAAGGCTCGGACCCGACCACCAACGTGATGCTGCAGGTGATGGAGAGCCGCAAGGACCTCTCCGTGTGGGACACCATGGACGAGGGCACCTTTCAGACGCTGGAGCGGGCGCTTTCGCCCAGGGGCGCCGGCGCGGTGGAGTACTGGCACGCCGGCGCCGACGGCTCCGGCCGGTGGGAGAAGACGCGGCCGCCGGTGGAGCAGATCCGCGTCCCCGCCCTGGTGCACGAGGGCTCCACGCTGTGGATCGGCGACGACGGCGACGCGCCGGTGGACCTGGAGTACCGGCTGCGCGGGGTGGAGAACGTGTACGTGACGGGAGGCGCCCTCTGGCCCGCCAGCGGCTCGTGGAACCCCACGATGACGATGGTGGGGCTGGCCCAGCACCTGGCCGACCTCACGTGCGCGCGGACGGGCCCCGGGCCGGTGCTCGACGGCGCCTCGCTGGAGGCCACGCACACCCACTCGGCGCTGACCTGACCCCCAACGCCCGGAGGACCCGCGGCGAATGCCCCCGCGGGTCCTCCTCCGTCCACGTCCGGGCGACGGGCCCGGCGGGTCAGCAGTACGGCGCCTGTGTCTCGCAGTTCTGCGTGCATCCCTCCGAGCACCCGCACGTCCCGTAGCAGGTGTAGTTCGGCGTCTGGCACCCGCGCTTGGACACGTTGCACCCCGGGTAGCCGTAGCCGGTGCACCACTCCGTCTCCACCGTGTCGTGGCCGTGGACGGTGCCGCGGCGGCCGTGCTCGCTGCCCGTGTCGAACGACTCCACCTTCAGGTTGTCGAGCTTCAGCGTCAGCTTGCGCATCGGTTGTCCTCCTGGTCGAGAGGGAGATCGCCGGGCGGCAAAGTGCCAGCCCGCTCGAAAAACGCCGCGCCCCACCGCTCATCCGGGTGAGGGCGCGGCGCCGCGCCTGTCAGCAGTCGTTCGGATGCTCGCTGCCGGAATCGAACGAGTCCACCCTCAGGTCGTCGGGCCACAGCGTCAGCGTGCGCATGGTTCCTCCGGATCAGGGGGGACGGAGAGGTCCCCCAGCGGCGGCCTGGATCGATGGACGGCCGTCATTCACAATCTGCTACCGAAGCAGCGGACGCATCCTCAATCTCGCCGATCGTGGCGGATAACGCAACGAAACACGTGGCGCTGACCGACTTGGCTACCGCATCGGCGCTGCGGAACGCGGATCAGCTGCGGCGGCCACGGGATGCGGCTCAACTTCTCGCGCCTGGCCCCGAGCAGATCCACGACGGCATCCGCCGCCCGGCGCGGGTGCTGGAGCCCCGCCCCGCGGCAATCCCGCTGGCGCCCGGATTCCCGCTGGCACCAGCCGGGCCCGCGGCCGCCTGACCGCCTCGTGCCGTCCCGCCCGACGCGGCAAAGCTCCGCCGTCGGGTTCCGTCGGCGAAACCGGCCGCCCGGGGTCACCACCTCGAACCCGACGATCCTGGAGACGCTGCCCGCCTGATCACGCGGCAGAGCCGAGGCGTCGCGCTCGGAACACGGCGGTGGAGGCAACGGCACAGCGGTCTTTCGGCACAGGAAAAGAGGTTCATCGCGGATTTCGTTGCACGCACGAAGTCTGCGCCGTGAGCTGTGATTTCGAAGGAGGCGCCCACGAGAACTTGCCTCATGCAGGATCTTGTTGCGCCGACCGAGAAATCTACTCACCCACGCTCATGGCTGGCCGCACGTCCCGGGACCCGCCTCCGAGGCGCCGCACAGAAGCGGGGCGAGGACCGAGCCGTGGGCCGGATCACCAGCACGGGTGAGTAGATTTCTCAGTCGGCGCCATCGGAATCCTGCACGGGCTGAGTTCGGTGCAGGCGCCTCCTTCGAAATGACGGTTCGGCGTCGGGTCTGTTTACCTGCAACAAAATCGACGAAGAACCAGAATTTCTGTGCCGCCGACCAAGAAATCTGCTCTCCGGTACTGGTGGTCAGGCTGCGTCCTGGATCCCGGCCCCGCAGATTTTCCACGTACGGACCGGGGAGTCCGCGACCGGACGCGATCCACGAGCCCGGGTGAGCAGATTGCTCGGTCGGCGCTGGAGATCCTGCACAGGCGCAGATCCCGCGGGCGCCTTCCTTGGAATGACAATGCGCGGCGTGCGGGCCACGGTCCGTTGCAACGAAATCCGCGATGAACCAGATTTCCCGCGCGAGTGTTGCCTTCCGCGCCAGAACGGTCGTCGAGCCTGGAGCGCCGGAACGGGCCACCTGCGCGGGTGAGTAGATTTCTCAGTCGGCGCAAAGGGTTCCTGCACCGGCATCGATCACGCAGGCGCCTCCTTCGAAATGACAGCCGCTGCGGGGGCGACTTTCATGGTACGGGGTGCGCGCAGCGCCGCAGACCCGGAGGCGGCGTGATCAGAGTCCGAAGCACATCAGCACCATGCAGACGAGGATCAGCGCCAGCCCGCCCAGGGTGATGGCGCTGCTGCGGTGCAGGTACGCGGCCGCGCCGGGGTGAAAGCGGGCACTGTCCCACACGCGGCGCTCCAGCCCCTTCCGCATGCCCGCGTATCCCCATCAGCAAGAACGCCAGCAGCAGCGCCGCAGCGAACGATCGTCGGTACGCGGTGACACGCCGCTCCTTTCGCCACGCTCATCTCTCACCGCTGAGTTCCGAAAGGTCTCGTTACGCGAGGACGCGAAGAAAGAGACGAGGACGCGGAGAATCGCGACCGCGTCTTCTGCACGCTTTCCTCCCCAGCTCCGCTCCTGATGCGCCAGCGACCGAGCACGCCCGTCGCACCTGTGTCGGTAACTGAAAGCGGCTTGCGTAGTTGGATGTTTCCATGCATCGTTGTTGCGCCGAGCGGGTCTGGACGGCGATCACCGGTGCGACGACGGCGTCATTCCATGCAGGTGTGAGGCGGCAATTGAAGTCGCGGCGGCCGGCCGGTTGACAGGACGCCAGGTGAAGGGCTAGATTACCGCGCCAAATTGCTGGAAAGTGGGGACCGGCGGGTCCTCCACCTGTTCGGCTCGGCGCCTCAGAGCGCGCGATGCTGCCAGGTCCGCGCGAGGCGCGAGCGGCCGTCCTCCCGGGGACAGGACCGTTCGCGCAGCGCATGGACGGACCTGAACGAATGCTTCGGGTCCGTCCGTTTTTTGTCTGGCACCAACCCGAGAAACCGGAGAGCGGCGTATCAACGAGAAGATGCGTGTGAACCGGCAGATCAGGATCAGCCCCGTCCGGGTCATCAGCCCGGACGGCGAGCAGATCGGAATTCTGCCGATCGAACGGGCGATGGAGATCGCGGAAGAGCAGGGGCTGGACCTCGTGGAGGTCGCGCCGCTTGCCCGGCCGCCGGTCTGCCGCATCATGGACTACGGCAAGTTCAAGTACGAGGAGCAGCGTCAGGCGCGCGAGGCGCGCAAGAAGCAGCACCACGTGCAGCTGAAGGAAGTGAAGATGCGCCCGGGAATCGAGGATCACGAC
>DATABT010000617.1:0-10121 GCA_036259455.1 Longimicrobium sp.
CCGCACTCCCGCACTCCCGCACTCCCGCACTCCAGCACTCCCGCACTCCCGCACTCCCTCCGCGGCGGCCCGCGGGTTGCCGCACGGCGCGCGGGGTGCCAGATTTCCCCCTTGCGCCAGAACCTTAGACGAACCCAGCGGAGGGCCGCCGCGGCCTTCCCCATCCTTGCGTTGCCGATGATCCGCTCGCTGCTCACGCGCTCCATCGAAAAGCTCCCCCCCGAGGTGCGCCTCCAGGGCCGCATCCTGTTCCTGGTAGATGACCCCGAGCTGGTGCGCCGCCAGCTGGATGGCGAGGACATCGAGCTCACCGGTGAGGTGCGCGGAAAGCTGCGCGACAACATCTCCACGGACGAGATCACGCCCGCGTACATCTGCTACTACTTCGACGAGACGCTGGGCGAGTTCCCGTACCTGGGCCTCAAGGCGGGGAACGAGTTCCCCATCCGCCAGGGAAGCGTAAAGAAGGGTGGGTTCGTCGCGTCGGTCAGCGGCAAGCGGCGCGGCAAGGGGAGCTCGCGCGAGCAGAGCCCGTACGCGGAGATGATGGCCGGCATCAAGGTGGTGATCGCCGAGAACATCGAGCGAATCTACCGCGAGAACTGCCAGAACCTGGGCGTGCTGACGTCCACCAACTTCGAGCTCATCGACCGCATCCGCCGCGGCGACACCATCCCGCTCAGCGAGTTCACCGACGGAGCGGACGAGATCACCCGCGGAATTATCGAGCACGGCGGACTGTTCAACTACAACGTAGCGCGCCTGCAGGGCACCGTGCAGACGCCGACCATCAGCTGCCACCACGACCAGCCCGGCACCGTGAGCCCCGCCGCGGACGACGTAGCGGCGCTGCGCGGCAGCGGCGCGGGCAACGAGCCGGGCCCGGGGCCTGACACGGGGGTGGATTACGCGGCGGCCCAGTTCGTCGCCACCTCCACCAGCAACGTGGACACCGACGCCCAGGGCGCACCCGACGGAACGCGCCACGGCAGGCACGCGCGGCCCATGACGATCGCCGAAAAGATCTTCGCGCGGCACTGGGTCACGGACCTGGCGAAGGGCGACATCGGAGTGCAGTGGGTGCAGCCGGGCGACAGCGGATTCGTGCAGACGGACATCCGCTTCTCGCACGAGTACGTCACGCCGATGTCGGCCATCTTCTTCGAACACTACGTGGGCGCGGACGAGAAGGTGGTGGATCCGCAGTCGATCCTTTTTTTCCGCGACCACCTGACGTTCCTGAAGGACGCCATGCCGCCGGAGCGCGTGCAGCTGGGGCTGCTGGACGTGGCCAACCAGTTGGAGGTCAAGCAGCGGCAGTTCGCGGAAAAGCAGGGCGTGCGGCTGTACGGCGAGCTGGGGCACGGCAAGCACGGCTCCGAGGCCATCTGCCACAGCAAGATCCTGGAGGCGTACGCGCTCCCCGGCCACGTGATCATCGGCTCCGACAGCCACACGCCCCACGCGGGCGCCGTCGGCTGCGTCGCCTTCGGCGTGGGGACCACGGCCATCTTCAATTCGTGGATCACGAAGGACGTGCGCGTGGAGGTGCCGCGCTCGTTCAAGGTGATCGTGCACGGCGAAAAGCCGGAGAACGTGTCGGCCAAGGACTTCATGCTGGAGATCCTTCGCCACCCGTACATCAAGGACGGCCACGCCATAGGCCAGATCATCGAGTACGCCGGCCCCGCCGTGGAGGCGCTTTCGGTGGACGAGCGGGCGACGATGACCAACATGGCCGCCGAGGTGGGCGCCTTTACCGGCATCGTGGCGCCGGACCAGAAGACGGTGGATTACCTCGTGCAGCAGCGGGGGATGGACCGCGCCCAGGCCGAGCGGCTCATCGACGGCCTGTACAGCGACGAGGGCGCCGAGTACGTGAAGGTGATCGAGATCGACGCGTCGGCGCTGCAGCCCATGATCGCGCTCCCCGGCGACCCCGGAAACGGGCTGTACGTGGAGGAGCTGGAGGACGAGGTGCGCATCGACATTGCGTACGCGGGCAGCTGCACGGCGGGAAAGAAGGAGGACATGGACATGTACGCCCGCGTCCTTCGCGAGTACCACGAGCGCGGCGTGCGCAAGCCGGAGCACGTGCAGCTGTACATCCAGTGCGGCTCGCAGGAGGTGTACGCGTACTGCCAGGAGCAGGGCTACGACCGCATCTTCGAGGAGGTGGGCGCCACCTTCATCGAGCCCAGCTGCGGCGCGTGCATCAACGCCGGCCCGGGCGTGAGCCGCAAGCCCACGGACGTCACCATCAGCGCCATCAACCGCAACTTCCCCGGCCGATCCGGTCCCGGGCAGCTGTACCTGGCCAGCCCCTACACCGTGGCCGCCAGCGCCATGGAAGGCCGCATCGTCGCCTGGGAGCCGCAGGGCGAGCCGGTCGGGGTGTAGGTGTAAATCGGTGGTTGTCGGCTGGATGACGAGCGGGGGCGCTGGCGGAAAACGTAGCGTCCCCGCTGCTTTTTGTGCCTGCCGTGGCTGCTTCGGAGAAGGACTTGACCGGCTTCACTTCGTTTGCTTTACTTCATTTCGCGGACCACAATTTCGACGTACGAACAGGGGGAGGGTGGATGATGGGACACGCGTTCGACGTGGGGGTGGAGCGGGATGGCGACAGCCGGTACACAGCGTCCATTCCAGGTGCCGGTATGAAGCCGCACACGGAAAAGCTCGTTCGCTGGTTCATGTTCAGCGTGCTGGTTTCGCTGGTACCGCTCGCGCTCGCGTACTTCAACCTCTGGGTAGACAGGCGCGAGGTGCATCTGGAGATGCTGGTCGCCCGTGGCGAACTCCTGCTGATCAGCACGACGCCTGGTGCTGCGGCACTTGGTGAGTTCTTTCCCGGCACCCGCAAGAATGCGCTCGAGAAACTGCTCTCCGGTGGCGCGCTGGTCCTGCTGATGCTGACGTCGTCTTTCTTCTTCGCGGTCATCCAGGCGCGGCAGAGTCCGAATCCGCGGTCACTGTTCGCGGTCTCGCTGGCACTGTTCATCGGCATCCTCGCCGCGGCGGGGAGCTGCATGTTCTACTCGCACCAGGAGGCACCATGACGATCGATCCGATGGTGATGGAAGCGATGGCGATGGCATCCAGCGCCATCGCCATCGCCATGTGCGTCCTTGCGTTCATCCTGTATCGCAGATCGCCCAGGCCGTCTCGCGACCGAACGATCACGATCACCGTCGAGGACTCCACTGGCGCTCGTACGCGCAGGGTCGCGCGATCCAACCGGAGCGTGGACGAGGTGATGCGGCTCCTGGAGCGGCTCGTCGCTCAGCCGTCCTGATCTGCCAGCGTAGTGGCCGCCGGATGCGCTACGGCGGCCTTCGTCGTTCGCCGATGGGGCCGATCAGCCGAAGCTCTTCTTGAGCAGGGCGATCTGGCCGGCGTGGTAGGCGTGGTGCTGGGCGAGGCCGTGCAGCATTACCGCATAGGACACGCCCGCGCCCAGTGGACGGTCTCGCTCGTCGCCCACAAAGTGGTCCAGCTCCGCGGGCGGAAAGGCGGCGACGGCGTCCACCAGCCCCGCGTGCGCGGCGGCCAGCGCCTCCAGCGCCGCATTCCATTCGCCCTCGCCGGTTTTGAGCACGGAGGGCCAGTCACCGTCCGCCGGCTCGCGCGCCACGCGGTCGCGCAGGCGGCGCGTGACCTCGCGCGTCCACGAGGTCATGTGCAGCACCAGCTCCCAGATGCCGTGCGCGCTCGGCAGCGGGCGCGCGGCGGCCTGCTGGGCCGTGATCCCGTCCAGCACGCGGCGCACCGGGTCGCCGTGCCAGGCATCGCCGTCCCAGGCGCGGCGCAGCTCGTCCAGCAGCCGGTCACGCTCGGCGACCACGGCCGCGGCGGCAACCTGCTCCATCGTGCCCTCCGCGCTCAGGCGGTGCCGTGGCCGGACAGCTGCCGGCCGCCCAGGACGTGCAGGTGCAGGTGCGGCACCGTCTGTCCGCCCTCCTGCCCGGCGTTGATCACCACGCGGTAGCCGCTCCGCGCCACCCCCTCCTGCTCCGCCACCTTCTTCACCACCATCAGCAGGTGCCCGGCGAGCGCGTGGTCCTCGGGCGTGAGGTCGGCGATGGAAGGGATGGGCTTGCGCGGGATCACCAGCACGTGCACGGGCGCCGCGGGATTGATGTCGCGGATGGCCACGCAGTGCTCGTCCTGGTACACGAAGTCGCCGGGGATCTCGCCGTCGATGATCCTGCTGAAAATCGTCTTGTCGGCCATGGCGGAGCGTGAGGAGAGCGGTGGATGGATGCGCTGCCCGGGCGGCCAATCTACGCCCGTGCCCGCGGCCGCGCACGTCCCCAGGCCATCCCCCGGACGGGCGGATGGACGCACGGTGGAGACGATGTTCATCATCCTCCGTGCCTGCTACGTGGAACAGCGGCAGACGGGCGTTGGTACCATGCGCCCGTTCGGAACCGGCGGGTGCGGTCCGGACGCGGCGCGGCGACGTGGGGAATCTCCCAACTCCCGCGCCTGATCCCACATGCAGGTGCAGTATTCCTTGATCCACGGGTCCCGAGCGCTCATATTGCGAGCGCGCCGGCAGTCCGGCGCGATCTCCCGACGGCCCTCGCGGTCCCCCGCCTTCAGAAACCCGGATCCCCGCACCGCGCCATGAACCGCGTCCGCACCCTACGGCGGCAGGCGGCCCTGCTCGCCGTCCTGCTTTCCACCGTTCTTCCAGCCACCCTGCTGGCCCAGGCCGAGCGCCGCGTGGCGCTGGTGGTGGGCAACGGGCAGTACCAGAACGCCGGCGTGCTGCGCAACCCGGTGAACGACGCCCGGGCCGTGGCGCAGTCGCTGCAGCGGCTGGGCTTCAACGTGATGCTGCGCGAAAACCGCAGCCAGCGCGAGATGGCGCAGGACATCCGCGAGTTCGGCCGCCAGCTGGACCAGAACACCGTGGCGCTCTACTACTACAGCGGCCACGGCATCCAGGTAAAGGGCGAGAACTACGTCGTCCCCGTGGACGCCGCCATCGAGAACGAGGAAGAGGTGGAGTACGCCACGGTGAACGTGGGGCTGGTGATGGCGCAGATGGAGGCCGCCCGCAGCCGCGTGAACATCGTGTTCCTGGACGCCTGCCGGAACAACCCGTTCGCGCGCAGCTTCCGCTCCAGCAGCAACGGCCTGGCGATGATGAACGCCCCCGCGGGCACCTTCATCGCCTACGCCACCGCGCCGGGCGACGTGGCCAGCGACGGCACCGCGGCCGCCGGCAACGGGCTGTATACGCAGCAGCTGCTGCGCTTCCTCAACCAGCCCGGACTGCCCATCGAGCAGATGCACAAGCAGGTGCGCATCGCCGTGACGCAGGCCAGCAACGGCGACCAGGTGCCGTGGGAGTCGTCGTCCATCATGGGCGACTTCTACTTCGCGGGGAACACCGCCCAGGGCACCGTCTCCACCGTGGCGTCCACGCCCAACTCCAACGACCGCCCGCAGTCCATCGCCGGGGACCGCAGCGACGCGGTGGCGCTCACCCCCGGCCAGCGCCGCACCGGCCAGCTGCAGCGCGGCGACCCGGTGATGGACGACGGCTCGCTGTTCGACATCTACACCTACCAGGCACGCGCCGGCGAGCGGCTTGCGCTCACCATGCGGTCGGGCGACTTCGACACCTTCCTGACCGTCGCGCGGATGAACGGCGACGAAATGGAGCTCATCGTCCGCGATGACGACAGCGGCGGCGGCACCAACTCGCGCGCCGAGTTCACGGCCGACCGCGACGGCCCCATCTTCATCGCCGCCAACGCGCTGAGCGAAGGGATGACGGGGAGCTACACCATCGAGCTGGCGGCGGCGGGCGGCAGCGAGCGCATCGCCGTGGGGCAGAGCCGCAACGGCACCCTGTCGCGCGGCGACCCGCAGCTGGCCGACAGCTCGTACTACGACACGTACAGCTACCAGGGCCGCCAGGGCGAGCGCCTTACCATCTCGATGAGCTCCAGCGCCTTCGACACGTACCTGTCCATCGGGCGGGTGGTGGACGGACGGTATCGCGAAGTGGGCAACAACGACGACGCCGACGGCACCAACTCGGTGCTGGAGATCACGCTGCCGGAAACGGGCGCGTACCAGATCCGCGCGAACTCCTTCCTCAAGGACCAGACGGGTGCGTACACCCTGGCCGTGGCGCCCGGCGGCGGCGCTCGTCCGCAGCCGCAGCAGAACAACGAGAGCGGCGGCGTGATCCGCCCGCGCCCGCAGAACCAGCCGGCGCAGCAGCGCCCGAACAGCAGCGGCTCCGGCGGAGTGATCCGCCGCCGCAACCCCTGACGGCGTAGCGGTTCGGGCAGACAAGAAGAGAGGACGCGGATGAAGGCTTCATCCGCGTCCTCTGTCGTTTCGTCCGCGTCCTCCGCGTGACCTACATCTGCGCGGCGGGACAGAGGAGCGCGCTCCACCACTCCTCTTCTTCGTCGATGCGGATGATGCGAAAGCCGGCCGCCTCCGCGTCGTGCATTACGCCGGGCGCCTCCGTGCGCAGGATGCCGCTCACGATCAGCCGCCCCTGCGGCGAACCGCCCAGCGCCTCGCGGAACGACGGCAGCAGCGGGCGGATGATGCCGCTCAGGATGTTCGCCAGCACCAGGTCGAACGGGCCCAGCTCCGCCAGCAGCGCCGGATCCGCCATCGCCTCGACGATGCGGACGCGGTCCTTCACCCCGTTCTGCTCCAGGTTCTCGTGCGCGTTCAGGTTGGCGTCGGGATCGTACTCCACCGCGATCGCCTCCGCCGCGCCCAGCATGGCCGCGGTGATGGCCAGGATCGCGCTCCCGCTCCCCACGTCCAGCACGCGGTCGCCGGGGCGCAGCGCGTCGTCCAGCAGGCGCAGGCAGCCGCGCGTGGTCGCGTGCTCCCCCGTGCCGAACGCCATCTGCGGGTCGATGTCCACCACCACCTGCCCGCGCCGCGCCTCCCACTCCGTCCACGTGGGCTTGACGACGATGCGCTCCGTCACCTGGCGCGGCGCCAGCCCCTCGCGCCACCGGGCGGCCCAGTCCTCGCTGGCCTGCCAGCGCCACGCGACCTCCGGTTCAGCCGCGTCAGGCAGCTCCTCCCTCAGGGCCGCGAGCAGTTCCGCGACGAACGCCTCGGGATCGCGCGGCTCGGGGACGTAGGTCACCACGCCGCCCTCGGCCTCTTCCACCGCCCAGCTTCCCCGCCCCACCAGCACCTCCGCCGCCAGCGGAAGCAGCTCCGGGTCCGCCATCCGCACGGTCAGAACGAGCCAGCGCTCCGGCGGCACGCTCACGCGGCGAACGCGTCGCGCACGCGGCTCCAGAAGCCCTTGCCGCGCCGCGACCCGGCCGACGGGATCGGCCCCTCCAGCTCCGCCAGCTGCCGGAAGACCGCCTCCTGCTCGGGCGTAAGCTCCGTGGGGGTCCACACGTGCACGCGCACGTGCTGGTCGCCGCGCCCGCCGCCGCCCAGGTGCGGCAGCCCCTTGCCGCGCAGGGTGAAGATCTCGCCGCTCTGCACACCCGCGGGAATCTTCACCTTCTCGTCGCCGTAGACGGTGGGCACCTCTACCTCGCGCCCCAGCGCCGCCTGGCTGAAGGAGACGGGGAGGTCGTAGATGAGGTCGCTCCCCTCGCGGATGAAGCGCGCGTCCTCTTCCACCTCGATGACCACGATCACGTCGCCGCGGGGGCCGCCGCGCGGGCCCACGTTGCCCACGCCGCGCATCGTCAGGTAGTTGTCGCTGCTGACGCCGGCGGGAATGTCCACGTCCAGCGTGTGCTCGCCGCGCTGGCGGCCGTCGCCGTTGCAGGTCTTGCAGGGGTTCTTGATGATCTTTCCCTCGCCGCGGCAGGTGGGGCACACCGACGCGCTGACGAACTGGCCAAAGACGCTGCGCTGCACCGTGCGCACCTGGCCCGCGCCCTGGCAGGTGGTGCAGGTGGTGACGCCGCCGTCTTCCGCGCTCCCCGTGCCGCCGCAGGTGCCGCACGGATCCAGCGCGCGGATCAGCACCCGCTTGCGCACCCCCGTGGCCACCTCGTGCAGGGTGATGGGGACGCGGATCTGCAGGTCCTTGCCCTTTTGCACGCCGCCGCGCCCCGTGCGGCCGCCGAACCCCTCGAAGCCGCCGAACCCGAAGTCGCGCATGAAGATGTTCAGCGCGTCCTCGAACCCGAAGCCGCCAAACCCGCCACCGGCGCCCGCCCCGCGCTTGATGCCGGCGTGGCCGAACCGGTCGTAGGTGGCACGCTTCTCCGGGTCGCGCAGCACCTCGTACGCCTCGGTGGCCTCCTTGAACTTGTCCTCGGCCTCCCTGTCGCCGCCGTTGCGGTCGGGGTGGTACTGCAGGGCAAGCTTGCGGTAGGCCTTCTTTATCGCTTCGGCGTCGGCGGTCTTCTCGACCCCCAGCACCTCGTAGTAGTCTCGCACGGCGCTCATCATGGCACTTTCGCAGTTGTGCAAACGTCTTTCGTCACTTCGACTTCCCGAATCACGGCATCCGGACATCCGCCGCCCGGCCGTCTATTGCCCCTTCCCCGCGCAGTTGCGGAACGGGACCAGGCGGGGGGAGGGCGCGGCCGCGGGGGCGAGGGTACACCAGCAGTTCCGACACCATCGCCGACGCGCCCTCGACCATCGCGATCACGCGCTCGTACGGCATGCGCGTGGGGCCGATCACCCCGACGACGCCCTTCAGCTCGCCCAGCCGGTACTCCGACGTCACCAGCGTGAATCCGCTGAGCGCCGGGTCCTGGTGCTCGCCACCGATGGTGATGCGCAGCCCGTCCGCCGCGCCGCGGGTGGCGACCGCATTCTTCAGCAGGTCGCGCTGCTCGGTGAGCGAGATGAGCGACCGCAGCCGCTCGCCGGAGCTGAACTCCGGCTGCTCCGCCAGCACCGCGGCGCTCCCCAGCAGCACCTCGTCCTGCCCCGCCGTGACCGGCGCGAACCACTCCTCGCCCGACTGCAGGAACACGTTCAGCAGTCCCGACGCGGGATCGTCCGAAGGAACGGTGTCGCGCAGGCGCGCGGGGAGCGTCGTGCGGATCTCGCGCAGGCTGTGCCCCGCCAGCCGCTCGTTCAGCAGCGTAGCCACGGACGCCAGCGCGGTCGCGGGGATGGCGGCGGGGACGTCCACGTACACCGTGCGCACGCCGGCGGCGCGGAGCGACATCACCATCAGCACCCGCGACTCGTGCACCGGGATCAGGTCCAGCCGCTCCAGCGTGGCCTCTTCCAGCCGCGGCGCCAGGGCGATCCCCAGTTCCTGCGTCAGCAGCCCCAGCACCTGCGCCGCGCGCCGCAGCAGCCGCTCGATGGCCGCGCCCTCCCCGCCCTGCGCCAGCTCCGAGCGCAGCGCCGCCTGCTCCGCGCTGGTGAGCGACTGGCGGTCCATCAGCGCGTCCACGTACAGCCGGTAGGCCAGGTCCGTGGGCACGCGCCCGGCGGAGGTGTGGGGATGATACAGGTACCCCTTCTCCTCCAGGTCGCTCATGGTGTTGCGCACGGTCGCGGGAGAGATGCCGAGGCGGAACCGGCGCGCCACGGTGCGGCTGCCGGCCGGCTCGGCGGTCTCCACGTAGGTGCGGATCACCGCCTCCAGGATCTGGTGTTCGCGCTCGGAAAGGGGTTCGCCCGTGCTCATCGTACGGATTGGGAAATCGGCCGCAAAACCCGATGAATCTGCTCCCCGGCGCCCCCGCGGTCAATCCCGCGCGCCGCCGGCGCATCCGGTACACGTCCGGCGCCCCGCGCGCACACCCGCGCGAAGACGCCTCCATGGCAAGAACGGGGACGCGCCGCGTGCGCCGATCCGGCCGGACCTGCGCCTTTCGCGGCCGTCCCCGTGTCCGGAACCTGTCAAAGCTGCAGCGCCGGTACCCGTACGCGGTCCGTCTCCGCCGCGGACGCCATCTGCACCGCCAGCGTGTCCAGCAGCAGCCATCCTTCCGCCGTCAGCCGGAGCCGCCCGTCGCGCTCCGCCGCCAGCGTTCGCTCCATCCACTGCGCCGCGAGCCGGCGGACGGCGTCGCCCGCGTCCTCCATCGGCCACCCCTGATCCGTGCGGAGAAGGAGCCACGCCCGCTCCAGCCCGCCCGTGTCCTCGTCCACCGTCTCCTCGTCCTCCGTCGGCGCGC
>DATABT010000618.1:0-14761 GCA_036259455.1 Longimicrobium sp.
CCCCGCCGTCCGCCGCGCCGTCGGTGGTGATGGTGCAGCCGGTCGTCCGCGCCGCGCCGCTGCCGCCCGCCGTCGCGGAGGAGGCGGAGGCGCCGGCGCCGGTGATCGAGGTGAGCATCGGGCGCATCGAGGTGCGCGCCACGCAGGCGCCCGCCTCGCCCGCGCCCGTGCGCCGCGCCCCGTCCACCCTGTCGCTGGACGACTACCTGCAGCGCCGCGGAGGGGGCCGATGAGCACGTCGCTCGCCATCGCCGCCGTCACCGCGGCCCTGCGCAACCTGTTCCGCGCCGGCATCCCCCGGCTGGACCCGGAGCTGGCCAACCTGCAGGTGACGCTGCAGCCGCCGGACAAGGCGCGCGACGGCGTCACCGCGGAACAGCTGAACCTGTTCCTCTACCAGACCAGCTACAACGCGGCCTTCCGCAACAGCGACGCTCCCTCGCGAACCCGGCCCGGCGAGGTGGGCCCGCCGCCCCTCGCGCTGAACCTGCACTACGTGATGACGGCGTTCGGCAGGGGAGAGACGGACAACACCGCCCTCAGCCACCGCGTGCTGGGCGGCGCGCTCAGCCTGCTGCACGACCATCCCCTGCTGGCGGCGCAGGAGCTGAAGGACGCGCTGGAGGAAGGGGGCGTGCACCTGCAGGCGGAGCGCGTGCGCGTTACCCCGCAGCCCATGCCGCTGGAAGAGATGTCCAAGCTGTGGACGTCGTTCCAGACCAGCTACCGCCTTTCGGCCGGCATTCAGGCCAGCGTGCTGCTGATCGACAGCGCGCGCCCGGTGCGCGCCGCCCCGCCCGTGGCGCGCCGCGGCGCGGACGACAGCGGCCCCGGCGCGGCGGCCAGCCTGGAGAACCCCTTTCCGCACCTGGCCGCCGCCACCCCGCCCGCCAGCCAGCCGGCCATCCGCCTGGGCGAAACGCTGGTCCTTTCCGGCGGGCGCCTGGGCGGGACGAACGTGGGCATCCTGTTCCACACGCGGTGGTGGGACGGTCCCATGGAGGTGACGCCGCCCTCCGCGGCGTCGGACACCTCCGTGAGCATCGCCCTCCCGGACGCGCCCGCGGACTGGCCGGCCGGCATCTATGCCGTGGCCGTGGCCGTCCAGCGGCCGGGGGAGACGTACCGGCGGGTGACCAACCAGGTCCCCGTGGTCCTCGCGCCGACGATCATCACCCTTCCCGCCGCCCCGGTGGCGCGCAGCGTGGCGGGGACGGCGTCGTTCGACGTGGTCGTCTCGCCCCAGGTGCTGCCGGGGCAGCATGCGTCGCTGCTGCTGGGCAGCCGCGAGGTCCCCGCGCAGCCGCGAACGAACCCGACGGCGACGCTGAGCTTCGTCATCCCCCAGGCCGAGCCGGGCGAGCACTGGGTGCGCATTCGCGTGGACGGCGCGGACACGCTGCTGGTGAGGCGCGACGTGTCGCCGCCGGAGTACGACCCCACCCAGCGCGTGGTGATCGCGCCATGAGCGCCGCGGCCGCCTGGGAAGAGGCCAACGAGCGGTGGCTGGCCACCGCGCTGGCGTGGCTGCGGCTGCGGATGGAGCGCGTCTCCCCCGCCCCGCCGGCCCCGCCCGCGTCCTTGGCGGAGCCCGCGCCGGACGCGCCGGAGTCCATCCGCGAGAGCATGTGGGAGCGATTCCGGGGCGGCCGCCGCGCGACGGACCTTCCCGCCTCGTCCTCCGCGGGTCTGCTGACCTCCGGCGCGGAGATCGACGAGCAGGTCGCGGAGGCGGCGGAGGAGATGGCGCGGCTGGAGGCGGCGGATCCCCCGCCCGCGCTGCCCCTGCTGGCCCAGCGCTTCGGCCTCTCCCCGTTCGAGCGGGACGTGCTGCTGCTGGCGGTGGCGATGGAGCTGGACACGCGCTTTCCCGCCCTCTGCGCCCGCGCGCAGGACGACGCCACGCGCCCCTTCCCGACGTTCGCGCTGGCGCTGACGCTGTTCGACGACGCGGCGTGGGAGGCGCTCTCGCCGGAGGGGCCGCTGCGCTACTGGCGGCTGGTGGAGGTGTCCCACACGCCGCCGCACCCGCTGACGACGAGCCCGCTGCGCGCGGACGAGCGCATCGTCAACTACGCCAAGGGGCTCAACCACCTGGACGAGCGCTTGGCCGCGGCCACCACGCCCCTCCGCCCGCCGTCCGGCGTGGGGCTCGCCCCGTCGCAGGAGAAGGCGGCGGACGCGGCGCGGGCGGCGCTGCAGTCCGCCGGCACCGGACCGGTCCCCATCGTCCACCTGGTCGGGGGGGACGGGGAGAGCAAGCAACTGGTGGCCGCGCACGTCTGCGCGGAGCTGGGGCTGCGGCCGCACCGCCTGCTGGGCGGCGCGCTGGGCCCCGCGGCGGACGTGGAGGGGCTGGCGCGGCTGTGGCGCCGCGAGAGCGCGCTCCTTCCCCTGGCGCTCTACCTGGAGCAGCCGGAGGGCGAGGGGGATGCGCAGGACGGCGCGCTGGCCCGCTTCGCCACGCGGGCGGGGAGCTTCTGCTTCCTGGACGCCCGTGACCTGCGGCTCCCCGCGGGGACGCCCGTGATCCCGGTCGAAGTCGCCAGGCCGGCGGCGGCGGAGCAGCGAGAGGCGTGGGAGCAGGTGCTGGGCGACGCGGCGGACGGCCTTCCCGCGGCGCTGGCGGGGCAGTTCGACCTGGGCCTTCCCGTGCTGCACCGCGTGGCGCACGAGGGGCTGGCCGCGGCGGCGGAGGGGGCGCCCCTGCGCGAGGCGCTGTGGGACGCGGCGCTCATAGCCACGCGCCCGGGGATGGACCGCCTGGCCGTCCGCGTGGACGCGCGCGCCACGTGGGACGACCTGGTGCTGCCCGCGGCGGAGACGGCGCTGCTGCGGCAGGTGGCGGCGCAGGTGGCACAGCGCAGCCGCGTGTACGACGAGTGGGGCTTCGGCGCGCGGATGAACCGGGGGATGGGGATCGCCGCCCTCTTCGCGGGGGAGAGCGGGACGGGAAAGACGATGGCGGCGGAGGTGATCGCCACGGCGCTGCGGCTGAACCTGTACCGCATCGACCTCAGCGCCGTCGTCAGCAAGTACATCGGGGAGACGGAGAAGAACCTGCGCCGCCTGTTCGACGCGGCGGAGGACGGCGGCGCCATCCTCTTCTTCGACGAGGCGGACGCCATCTTCGGCAAGCGCAGCGAGGTCAAGGACAGCCACGACCGCTACGCCAACATCGAGATCAACTACCTGCTGCAGCGGATGGAGGCGTACCGCGGCCTGGCCATCCTCGCCACGAACGTCAAGAACGCGCTGGACACCGCCTTCCTGCGCCGCCTGCGCTTCGTCATCGAGTTCCCCTTTCCCGCCCCGGCGGAGCGGCGGCGGATGTGGGAGCGGGTCTTTCCCCCCAGGGCGGAAGTGGCGGCGCTGGACTTCGACCGGCTGGCGCGGCTGCCGATGGCGGGCGGAAGCATCCACAACGTGGCGCTGAACGCGGCGTTCCAGGCGGCGCACGAGGGAACGCCCGTCACCATGCCGCTGATCCTGAACGCGGCGCGCGCGGAGTTCCGCAAGCTGGAGCGGCCGGTGAGCGAGGCCGAACTGCGGTGGACGGAGCCCGCCGTGGAGGCCGCGTGACGGAGCGCGGCCCCGCCGTCCCGGCCCCGCCCTCCATCCGGCTGCGCGTAGACCGGCTGGTGCTGGACGGCATTCCGCTCGCCGCGGCGGACCGGCCGCTCGTTCGCGCGGCGCTGGAGGCGGAGCTGGCGCGGCTGCTGGCGGAGGGCGGAATCTCGGCGGAGTGGACGGGCGGCGGCGCCGTGCCCCGGCTGCGTGCGCCGGCCGTCGTGGACGCCACGGCCGACGCGGCGTCGCTGGGCAGGCAGATCGCCAACGCAGTCTACGGAGGGATCGGAGGATGAACGACCGCGCACCCCTCGTCCCGCAGCGGACGGAAGCCCCGGCCCCGCCCATCCGCGCCCCCGCGCCGGCGCCGCGCCACGCGTGGGGTGGCGTGACCGCGCGGGGGACGGCGGAGCCCTCGCGCTTCGCCCACGACTTCACCGGCATCCGGCTGCGCGCGCCGTCCGGGACCCTGCAGCCCAGGCTGGCCATCGGCGCGGTGGACGACGCGTACGAGCGCGAGGCGGAGCGCGTGGCCTCGGCGGTGATGAGCGGGGGCGCGGCGGGACCGGTGGTGTCGTCGTCCACGCCGGAGGACCGCGTCCAGCGCCTCTGCCCGCACTGCGAAGCTGCCGCCGGGTCCGCGCCGCAGGCGGAGGAGGACGACGAAACGCCGGTGCACGCGTGAGGCGAGAGCGCTGGCCGTCCGCCCCACCGGCGCGTCGGCAGCGAGGGAGGCGTTCCGCCGGGCCGAAGAGATCCGTCCCAGCGAGGATCCGGCGGAGGCGCAAATCGAAGTTCTCCCCCTCTCCCACCCCGTTCGTGGGAGAGGGTGCGGGGGGTGAGGGCCCCCGCCGGCGCAGTCCGATGCCATCGCAGAACGATCCGCACCCGCACGATCGGAACCGCCTGATGATCCGCGTTGCCTGATGGCCGACTTTCCGCTTTCTCCGCGCGTCATGAAGGGCGCACTGGTGGGGCTGGACCCGCTGAACCCCGTGGCCAGCGTGGTCGTCTTCCAGTACAACCCCGACACCGTCACCCGCACGCTGCAGGCGCAGGCGGCGGGGGACAACGGCGCGCGCAGCGAGGCCATGCGCCTGCGCGGCGCCCCGGTGGAGACCATCAAGCTGGACGTGGAGATCGACGCCACCGACAAGCTGGAGGCGGGCGACGGGCTCACCTCGGCGCTGGGCATTCACCCGCAGCTGGCCGCGCTGGAGATGCTCCTGTATCCCAAGAGCGCCCTGGTGGTGGCCAACACGGTGCTGATGGCGCTGGGCACGCTGGAGGTGCTGCCGCCCATCGGCCCGCTGACGCTGCTGGTCTGGGGCCCCAAGCGCGTGCTTCCCGTGCGGCTGACGGAGTTCTCGGTCACGGAAGAAGCGTACGACCCCAGCCTGAACCCCATCCGCGCCCGCGTCTCGCTGGGGCTGCGCGTGCTGAGCTACAACGACCTCTCGCTCACCAACCCCGGCTACTCGCTCTTCGTCGTCCACCAGATGGCCAAGGAGGTGATGGCGGTCATCGGCAGCGTGAGCGACATCGGCAAGGTGGCGGGCGGGAGCGTGAAGATCCTCTGACGACGGCCAGGCCCATGTTCGAGCACACCAGCCGCTACTACGAGATCGAGAAGGCGCTGCACACGCTGCCCGACGGGCGCCAGGTGGCGTACGTGCGCCGACGCTTCGTTCCGCCGGGGAGCAGCCACGCGCTGCTGGCGCAGGTGCCGGTGACGCAGGGGGACCGGCTGGACCTGATCACGGCGCGCACCCTGGGCGATCCGCTGCAGTCGTGGCGGGTGGCGGACGCCAACGACGCCATGTACCCGCCGGAGCTGGTGCGCCTGCCGGGGCGCCTGCTGCGCATTCCCCTGCCCTGAGCGGACCATGCTGCTGGGCGCGCACCTGACGCTGATGATGGGCATCGTGCCCGCCCCCGTGCCGCTGGCGCTGAGCGAGGCACTGGTGGGGGTGGAGGTCACGAACAGCGACCGCGGGCGCAGCGGGTTCCAGCTGCAGTTCCAGGTGGGGCGCAGCGGGCCGCTGGACCTGGTGGACTTTCCGCTCATGCGCCACCCGCTCATCCGCCCGTTCAACCGCGTGGTGATCGTGGTGCGCTTCAACCTGCTGCCGCGGGTGCTGATGGACGGGGTGATCACGCAGCTCACGCTGAACCCCAGCGAGGACCCGGGCGCCAGCACGCTCACGGTGACGGGAGAGGACGTGAGCGTGATGATGGACCTGGACCAGGTGCGCGTTCCCTACCCGGCGATGCCGGACAACGCGATCGCCACCATGATTATCGCCAAGTACGCGCGGTACGGGCTGGTGCCGATGGTGATTCCCCCGTTCGCCATGGAGACGCCCGTCCCCACGCGCACGGTTCCGCACCAGACGGGAACGGACCTGGACGAGCTCAACCGGAGGGCCGGCATCTACTCCCATGTCTTCTACGTGGAGCCGGTCACGGTGGGGGTGAACAGGGCCTACTGGGGTCCGCCCGTGCGGACGGGGTTTCCCGAGCGGGCGCTGTCGGTGAACATGGGCCCGGCCAGCAACGTGACCTCCGTCAACTTCACCTACAACGCGCTCGCGCCGCAGATGGTGGTGGACGTGCACCAGGACCCCGAGAGCAACGTGACGGTGCCCGTGGTGGCGCCGCCGGTGCCGCTGCAGCCGCCGCTGGCGCTCATTCCCGGCATCGTCTACAACGGCGGCCGCGTCCGCACGAGTGTGCTCACCCGCGCCCAGGAGCCGGTGCCCGCCGCCGACGCCGCCGCCGCCGCACAGCCCGCCGGCGGCGGCGACGACCCGGTTCCGGTCGGCATGAGCACGGCGGGGGCGATTGCGCGGGCCCAGGCGGGGGTGCAGGGAGCGATGGAGCAGACGGCGACGGCGTCGGGCGAGCTGGACGCGCTGCAGTACGGCGAGATCCTGCGGGCGCGCAGCATCGTGGGGCTGCGGGGCGCCGGGGCCACCTTCGACGGCCACTGGTACGTGCAGAGCGTCAGCCACTCCATCAAGAAGGGCGAGTACAGGCAGCGCTTCACGCTGAACCGCGAGGGCACGCACCCCCTGCTTCCCCTGGTGCGGCCATGAGCCGGCGCTTCTGGGGCAAGTACCGCGGCAAGGTCATCCTGAACCTGGACCCGGAGAACCGCGGGCGGGTGCAGGTGAGCTGCCCGGCGGTGCTGGGGACCAACCTGCTGAGCTGGGCCATGCCCTGCGTGCCCATGGCGGGGCTGATGGCCGGGACGTACGCCATCCCCCCCGTGAACGCCAACGTGTGGGTGGAGTTCGAGGGCGGCGACCCCGAAAAGCCCATCTGGACGGGGTGCTTCTGGGGGACGGGCGAGCTCCCCACCCGCGCGCTGCAGACGCCGCAGCCGGCGGGGCCCATCGTCATCCAGGCGCCCAACACGCAGAACCGGGTGGTGGTGGGGGGGAGCCCGGCGGACGGCATCACGCTGGAGACCGTGGCGGGCCCCGCGGGGCCCATGGTCAAGGTGGACGCGACGGGAATCACCATCCAGGACGGCGCGGGCGGCATGATCACCATCAAGGCGGGCGCGGTGACGGTGAACATGGGCGCCCTGATGATCAAGTAGCCGCAGAGGGGGAGGCCGATGCCGGGCAACATCCTGCACCTGGGCGCCACGGTCCAGTGCGCGCACGCGGGAAGCGCGACGCCCACGGTCACCAGCACGCGGGTGTTCGTGGGGGGGCAGCCCATCGCCACGGTGCCGGGGCCGTACGCGGTGGCGGGGTGCACGCTGCCGCCCAACGCGGGCGGGCCGTGCGCCACGGGCAACTGGACCACCGGCGCCACGCGCGTCACCTCCATGGGCGCGCCGGTGATCATCAACACGGGCCAGGCCACCTGCGTCCCCACCGGCACCCCGCTGCTCCCCACGGTTTTCCAGACGCGGGTAATCGCCACCTAGCCGGATGCGACCGGCGGGAGACGCACGGCAGATCACGGGCGGCGGATTGGGAACGGCGGGCGGCGGATGGGGGACGGCGTCCGGTGGATGGCGGACGGCGCCCGGTGGATGGCGGACGGCGCCCGGTGGATCCGCCTTCGCGCCGCCTTCGCGGACTGCCCTTCCGCCGGATCGCACCGATGAGCAACCAGACTGGACACGCGCACTGACGCACTGACGCACTGACGCACTGACGCACTTTCGCACTCTCGCACTCCCGAGAGCCATGAACATCGACTACCCGCTGCACCTGGACGCCGTCGGCCGCACGGCGCTCACGGACGACGACGACCACGTGCGCGACATGATCGAGCAGCTGCTGCTCACGTCGCCGGGCGAGCGCGTCAACCGCCCGGACTTCGGCAGCGGCCTGATGGCGATGGTGTTCGCGCCCAACGGCAGCGAGATCGCGGCGGCGCTGGAGTTCACCATCCGCGGCGCCCTGCAGCGCTGGCTGGGCGACGTGATCGAGGTGCAGCGGCTGGACGTGGAAGCGGAGGAGAGCGCCCTGCGCGTGACCGTGGCCTACGTCGTCCGGCGCACGGGCGAGGCGCGCACCGCCACCTTCACCCGGGAGACGTCGTCATGAGCGCCACCTGCCGGGGCGGCGGCCGACGCGCGCGCGTCCGCAAGGCGAACCTCAACGGGCTGGACTTCGTCGAGATCTCGGACGACCAGACGCGGCTGACGGTGCACTTCCTGGGCAAGGCGCCCGAGGAGGTGCAGCGGGGGAACGTGGCCCTTCGCGGCGGCCGCCGCATCCGCGACGTGCGGGTGACGGGGGTGGAGGTGGTGCGGGAGGCGGATCCCGGGCTGGACGACCGCCTCGTCGTCTACGTCGACAAGCCGGGCGACTTCACCACCTACACGCTGGCGATGGTAGAGGCCGACGAGCGCGGCCACCCCACGGAGCGGCGGATGCGCGGCTTCGACGCGCGCTACGCCACGGTGGACTTCACCTTCAAGGCGGGGTGCCCGTCGCCGCTGGACTGCGCGCCGGCGCCCGCCTCGCCCCCGCTCCCCGGCGGCCTCGGGCCGGCGGACTACCTGGCGAAGGACTACGCCAGCTTTCGCCAGCTGATGCTGGACCGGCTCTCCGTCACCCTGCCGGGGTGGACGGAGCGGCACGTGCCGGACGTGGGGATCGCGCTGGTGGAGCTGATGGCGTACGTGGGCGACGAGCTGAGCTACTACCAGGACGCAGTGGCCACCGAGGCGTACCTGGAGACGGCGCGCCGCCGCACCTCCGTGCGCCGCCACCTGCGCCTGATCGGCGAGGGGCTGCACGAGGGGTGCAACGCCCGCGCGTTCGTGCACGTGGAGGTGGACGGCGACGTGCTGGACGTCCCCCGCCGCGACCTCTCCTTCGTCACCGCCTGGCAGGGGATGCCGCGGACCGGCCGCGCGCTCACGGACGACGAGCTGCGCGCCGTGCCCCGCGACCGGTTCGAGGTGTTCGAGCCCATGCGCCAGCACGGGCCGGCGCTGAGCTTCCGGCGCGCGCACAACCGCATCGAGCTCTACACGTGGGGCGAGCGCGAGTGCTGCCTTCCCCGCGGCGCCACCTCCGCCACCCTGCGCGACGTCTGGATCGCCGCGGAGGCGCCGCCCGCCGAGGGTTCGCCGCGGCAGCCGCCCGCCGCGGCCGCGTCCCGGCAGCCCCCCCTCCGCGCGCCGGAGGCGGAAGCGCACGACGCGGAGGCATCCGCCGGACAGGACGGAGACGTCTACGCGACCACCCCGCCGGCGCCGCCGCGGGACGTGGCGCCCTCCGTCCCAGGGCCGAGCCCATCCGCCGAAAAGCGCCCGCCGTCGAAGAAGAAGTCCGCCGCCCGCAGGCGTGCCCTGGCCCTTGCGCCCGGCGACCTGCTGCTGCTGGAGGAGGTGGTGGGGCCGTGGACGGGCGAGCCGGCGGACGCGAACCCCTCCCACCGCCACGTCGTCCGGCTGACGCGCGTCACCCCGACCGCCGACGAGCTGGACGACACGCCGGTCGTCGAGGTGGAGTGGCACGAGGAGGACGCGCTCCCCTTCCCCCTCTGCATCTCCACCACCTCGCGACCACCCGCGTGCCGGTACCTGGAGAACGTGACCGTCGCGCGTGGGAACGTGGTGCTCGTCGATCACGGGGAGACGGTGCGCGAGCCGGCGGGGACGGTCGGATGGATGCCCCTCGATCCGGACTGCGGCGACTGCGGGTGCCCGCCGCAGGCCGTCCCCCGCGCGGCACCCTTCCGCCCCGCGCTGGCGAGCGGCCCCGTCACCTGCGCCGAGCCCCTGCCGCGCGACGCCTCCGCGCGCACGGCGATGCAGGGGCGCGATCCCCGCCGCGCACTCCCCGCCGTGTGGGCGCGCTTCGAGCCCGCGCCGGTGGACGAGCGCGGGGCGGAGCGCGCCGGGCAGACGTCTCCCCGTCCGCCCGTCTGGCGTCCGCGCGCGGACCTGCTGGGGAGCTGGCCGGGCGACCGCCACTTCGTGGTGGAGACGGACGACGGCGTCTCCGTCCTCCGCTTCGGCGACGGGGAGATGGGCGACGCGCCGGAGGCGGGATCTACCTGCACCGTCCGCTACCGCGTGGGGAACGGCGTCGCGGGAAACGTGGGGACGGGCGCCATCGCAGCCACCGTGCGCCGCGACTTCGCCGGCGACGTGGTGATGCGTCCGCGAAACCCCTTCCCCGCCACCGGCGGAACGGCGGCCGAGGCGCTGGACCAGGCGCGGATGACGGGCCCGTACGCCTTCCGGTCCACCCTGGAGCGCGCCGTGGCCGCGGACGACTACGCGCGCATCGCCGAGCGCCACCCCCGCGTGCAGCGCGCCGCCGCGCAGCTGGGATGGACCGGCAGCTGGCCGGAGGTGATCGTCGCCATCGACGTGCTCGGCGCGCCGGAGGCGGAGCCGCGCGTGCTGCGCGAGGTGCGGGCGATGCTGGAGCCGTACCGCCGCATCGGCCACGACGTGCGCGTGGCCCCCGCCCGCTACGTGCCGCTGGACGTGGCGCTCAAGGGGTGCGTCAGGCCCGGCTACCAGCGCGGCCACGTCCTGGCCGCCCTGCAGGCGCGGCTGGGCCCCGGCACCGCGCCGGACGGCACCAGGGGCTTCTTCCATCCCGACAACCTGAGCTTTGGCCAGGGCGTGCTGCTGAGCGCGCTGATCGCCGCCGCGCAGGGCGTCGAAGGCGTGGCCATCGTGGCGCCCGCGCGCTTTCAGCGGCTGCACCAGCTGCCGGAGGGCGAATTGGCGAGCGGCGTCCTTTCCCTGGGCCCGCTGGAGGTGGCGCGCTTGGACAACGACCCCAACGCGCCGGACAACGGCGTTCTCACCCTCGACCTGGCAGGTGGCCGGTGAGCCAGGAATGCGGCTGCGGCCGCCCCTCCGCGTCCGTCCCCGCCCCGGCGGAAAACCGCCCCGGGCTCTCCGCGCTGCGCTACCGCGCCGGGACGCACGCCACCTTCCTGCAGTCGCTGCTGGAAGGGATCAGCACCGTCACCATCCCCGCCGGCCAGCCACCGAAGGAGGAGGAGGCGCGTCCGCTGGCGGGCCTCTCCGTCCGCGGCACGGACGACCCGTCCATCGCCCTGCTGGATGCGTGGGCCACCATGGCGGACGTGCTGGCCTTCTACCAGGAGCGCATCGCCAACGAGGGATACCTCCGCACCGCCACGGAGCGCCGCTCCCTGGTGGAGCTCGCCCGGCTCACGGGGTACCGGCCCCGCCCCGGCGTGGCCGCCAGCGTTCACCTGGCCTTCGACCTGGACGACGGGTACCGCCTGGACCTGCCGGCGGGGACGCGCGCGCAGAGCGTCCCCGCGCCGGGCGAGACCATGCAGGCGTTCGAGACCCGCGAGCCGCTGCACGCCCGCGCCGAGTGGAACCGCCTCATCCCCCGCGCCACCCTTCCCGCCGTCCTCCTTCCCGCCGGGCTCCCCTGCGAGCTCTGGCTGCAGGGCATCTCCACCGGTCTGGGGACCGGCGACGTGCTGCTGCTGGACTTCACCACGTTCCAGACCATCCACCGCGTCACCGAAGTGCATCCGGACGCGGTGATGGACCGCACCCGCGTGGTGCTGTACTGCCCGCCGGAGGAGAACGACGACCAGGAGGAGACGCCGCCGACCGACTACTACATGGAGTACGTGGGGCACACCCGCACGCCCACGGCCGCCCCCGCCAGCCCGTCCACCGCGACCGCGACGGCATCCGCCGGCTCCACGCCACCCGTCGCGGCGACCGCCCCGGCAAAGCTGCCCACGGGAGAAGCCGCGCTCGCCGAGGCCGCTCCCGCGCCCGCCGCCGTCCCCACCGCGCCGGTAGCGGCCGCGCTGCAGGAGGCGGCCACGGCGCTGGAGAAGAGCCGGGTCAAGGGGAGCACGGCGGAGGCGAGGATCGTGGCGGCGGAGGTGGAGACGATCAGCGCCGCGGGGGAGACGGTCGCCGTCGCGGACGTGGAGCGTGCCTTCACCGTCGTCGACAGCGCCTCCGCGGCGGTCGGCGGGCGGAGCACGACCCTGGACACGAAGCTGGCGGCGGCGAAGCAGGAGCTGTCGTCGGTGCTGGCGGCGTACAACCCGCCCGCGGACGAGGGATCGGTGGAGGGATTCCAGAACACGCCCGGCGGCGGACCGCCCACGGGCGGCTCCACGCCGAACCCCTCCACGGGCATGATCAGCGAGCCGGCGCCGGACCCCAGCGGTCTCTCGGCGGTGCTGCGGGACAGCCGCGTCTACGCGCAGCCCTCCGTTCCCCCCGCGAACTCGCTGCAGCTGGGGCGCACGGCCGCCACGGCGCTGGCCGCGGGGGGGATCGCCGCGCCCACCCTGCTGGCGGCGTTCAACCCCGCGCTGGCGAAGAACCTGTACCCCGCACTGTCCGGGCTCCGCGTCCCCCGCGGCGACCTGAACCCCGGCGCCGTCTACGTGCTGCGCGTAAAGGCCGCGCCCTTCGGCGCCACGGCGCCGCCGCCCACCGCCGTCTTCGACAGCCAGTGCTACGGGCGCTCCACCGACTGGCAGCTGGACGAGTGCGCCGGCCACTCCGGCGGCACCGACCAGCTCACGCTCGACGCGGTGTACGATCGCATCGTCCCCGGCAGCTGGGTGGTCATCTGCAACGCCTCCACCAATCCGGCGACCCCGGAGTTCTACAGGGCGAAGGCGGTGGACACGGTGGCACGCCGGTCGTACGGGCTGGGCGGCCGCGCCACCCGGCTGACGCTGGACCGCAACTGGCTGGCGTGCCCCACCAGCGACTTCAACAACGCCAGCGCGGTCGGGACCACGCGCACCATCCAGGAGCTGCGCGACCGCACCGTCTACGCCCAGGCCGAGCCGCTGGCCCTGGCCCGCCAGCCGGTGACGGGGGACGTGAAGGGGATCGAGATCGAGCTCGACCGGCTGTACGAGGGGCTCACGCCGGGGCGCTGGATCATCGTCTCCGGCGAGCGCACCGACCTGCCGGGCGCCACCGCCGCCGAGCTGGCGATGATCGCCGGCGTGCGGCACGCCGTCTCCGTCATCACGCTGTACGAGGAGCGGGAGATCAGCATTCCCGGCGACCACGTCCATACGTTCATCACCCTCTCCACGGACCTCGCCTACAGCTACCGGCGCGGCACGGTGCAGATCTACGGCAACGTGGCCGCCGCCACCCACGGCGAAACGCGCGAGCAGGTGCTGGGGAGCGGCGACGGCGGCAAGGCGCTGCAGCGCTTCGAGCTGATGCAGGGGCCGCTGACGTACGTCCCCGCGCCCACGCCCACCGGCATCGAAAGCACCCTCACCGTGCGCGTGGACCAGGTGCGGTGGGACGAGGCGCCGCACCTGGCCACGATGGGCCCGGCGGACCGCGAGTACGTCGTCCGGACGGACCACGAAGAGAAGACGAGCGTCACCTTCGGGGACGGGGCGCGCGGCGCGCGGCTCCCCACGGGGCACGAGAACGTGCGCGCCGTCTACCGCACCGGCATCGGCGCGGCGGGGAACGTGGAAGCGGGGCAGATCTCGCTCCTGGCCACGCGCCCGCAGGGGCTCAGGGCCGTCGTCAACCCGATGGAATCCTCCGGTGGGGGCGATCCGGACACGGCGGAGCAGATCCGCCGCAACGCGACGCTGGGGCTGCTTTCCCTGGATCGCATCGTCTCCGTGGAAGACTACACGGACTTCGTGCGCGGGTTCGCGGGGATCGGCAAGGCGCACGCGTCGTTCCTCACGGACGGGCGGCGTCCGGTCGTCCACGTCACCCTGGCGGGGGTGAACGACGAGCCCATCCGCGAGAACGGCGCCCTGCTCGCCAGCCTGGTGGCCGCGCTGCGCCGCTACGGCGATCCCCACCGCTACCTGGACGGCGGCATGCGCGACCTGCGCGCGCTCGTCGTCAGCGCCCGCATCCGCGTGCGCGAGGACGTCCTGTGGGAGCACGTGGAGCCCAAGGCGCGCGCGGCCATGCTGGCCCACTTCGGCTTCGACCGGCGCGAGCTGGGGCAGGGCGTGGCCGCCAGCGAGGTGGTGGCCGTGCTGCAGGGCGTGTGGGGGGTGGAGGCGGTGGACGTGGAGCTGCTGGCTTCCATCGGCGAGGACGAGCTGCGCGAAGATCCCGGCAAGCTGTCGGAGCTGGCGGAGGACGCGGGCGGCACGGAGGGATGGACGCGGGCCCTGTGGATTCCCTCGCGGCTGGCGCGGCGGGACCGGCCGCGGCCGGGGGAGCGGCGGCGCATTCTGCCGGCGCAGCTGGTGGTGCTGGTTCCCTCCGCCCCCGACACCCTGATCCTCACGGAGTGGAAGCGATGAGCGACCGCCTGATCGAGCTGCTTCCCGCCGTCTACCGCGAGCGCGACGCGGCGCAGGGCGGCCCCCTGCGCGCCCTGCTGCGTCTCGTGGAGGGCCAGGCGGACCTGCTGCGGGCGGACGTGGCGCGCCTGTACGAGAACTGGTTCATCGAGACCTGCGACGACTGGGCCGTTCCCTACATCGGCGAGCTGGTGGGATACACCCCCGCCCCCGAGGCCGCCGCCGCCGCGGACGCCGGCAGCCGCGGGCTGGGCCGCGCCCTCACCCCGCGGCGCGACGTGGCCAACGCCCTGCGCGCCCGCCGTCGGCGCGGCACCCTGCAGCTGCTGGAGCGGCTGGCGCAGGACGTGGCGCAGTGGCCCGGCCACGCGGTGGAGACGCGCACGCGGCTGTGGACCACGGCCAACCTGCGCGGCGCGGACCC
>DATABT010000619.1:0-2936 GCA_036259455.1 Longimicrobium sp.
GGGGAAGCGGAACTCGTCGGGACGGGCCTCGGGACCCACGAACCAGGCCCAGTCGTCGGCGTGGCAGCGGTACGTGGCGTTGGGGAACATGGCGCCGCCCTTGCCGTCGCCGGCCAGCCGTGACCATCGATCGATCCACACCGCCCGCCGCCGTCCTCTTTGACCTGGACGGCACGCTCATCGACACCTGGCGCCTGTACCTGGAGTGCTACCGGCGCGCGCTGGAGCCGCACCTGGGCTACGCGCCCACGGACAGGGAAATCGCGTCACGCCGCCCATCGTCCGAGCGGAAGTTGCTGACGGGCTGGCTGGGCGAGCAGCGGGGCGCCGCCTGCCACGCGGCGATGCGGCAAGCGTACGGGGAGCTGTTCATGACGATGCACGAGGGGACGTATTCCGGCGTGCACGAGATGCTGGACGCGCTGCGGGCGGCCGGGCTGCGGCTGGGGATCGTCACCGGCAAGGGACGCGAGACGTGGAACGTGACGCGCACGTACAGCGACGTGGGGAACTGGGACGTGGTGATCACGGACGACGACGTGCACGCCGCGAAGCCGGACCCCGGCGGCCTGCTGGCGGCGGTGGACGCGCTGGGGATCGCGCCGGAGCAGGCCGTCTACATCGGCGACAGCACGGTGGACATGAAGGCCGGCCGCAACGCCGGGATGCGCATCGGCGCCGCGCTGTGGGCCAAGACCGCCCCCGGCGAGGCCGAGGATTTCGTGCGCAGGATCGCGGCGATGCGCCCCGACTGGATCTTCGGCCGCCCGTCCGACGTCACGCGCGCCTTCGCGATGTGGTGCTGAGGGCTCCGCTCCGGCTGCGGGCCCTCTCCCCCACCGGCTTCGCCGTTCCTCGCGGCTCGCGGCGCCGCGGTTGAAGCCCCGTTCTGCGAGGAACGAGCAGAGACGGGGCTTGTGGCCGTTCGAGCCGCGGCTTCAGCCGCCCTCACCTCGAACGGGAGCGATCCTCCGCCCCTTCATCCAATCTTCATCCAACGCTCCGGCCCGCTTCCGTGTCCAACCTCCTGAGCGGCACACGGGACGGGTTGAATCCGTCCGCGATTGCGGCTAAATTACCGGGCTTCAACGGTTTGGATCACTCCAGCCGCGTTGGCCTTCTGGCAGCACCCCCGTCCGCCCTTCGCAGGCGGACCCGGAGCACGACATAGATGCACATCATCCGCCCGATCCGGGCTTTTCCTCACGCCGGCCGCCGCGCAATTCGCGGCGCCGCGTTCGTTTTCACGGCCTTCGCCTGCGCCACGCCGCTGGCCGCGCAGGGGGGCGACACGCTGGACCTGCCGCTTTCGCGCGCGCTGCAGCTGGCGCGCGGCGGTGAAGAGGTGGGGCTCGCCTCGCGCCGCCTGGACGCCGCCACGGCCGCCGTGGGCAGCGCCCGCGCGGGCCGCATGCCCACGGTGCGGCTGAGCAGCACCTTCAGCCACGTGTACGAGAACGCCCGCGCCCAGGCGGTGGGGCAGATCTTCAACCAGCCCAACACGTACAACACCAACGCCACGCTCAGCGTCCCCCTCTTTCAGGGCGGGCGCGTGCGGCACCAGACCCGCGCCGCGGCCAGCCTGCGCGACGCGGCCACGGCGGACGTGACGGGGACGGAGCTGGACGTGAGCCTGCAGACGCTGGACGCGTATCTCGCGGCGCAGCTGGCGGAGCGGCTGGTCTCCATCCAGGAGGCCAACCTGGCCCTGGCGGCGGAGCGCGTGCGGCAGGCGGAACAGTTCGAGCAGGGCGGCCGCGGGTCCCGCTACGACGTGCTGCGCGCCCGCGTGGAGCGCAGCAACCTGGAGCCGGGGCTCATCCAGGCGCGCGGCAACCGCGACCTGGCGCTGCTGGAGCTGCGGCGGCTGACGAACATTCCCGCGGACCAGCCGCTCCGGCTGAGCACGGAGCTGGACCCGGCGGCCGTGCGCGCCGCCGCGGAATCGATCTCCGGCGCGGCGCTGGTGGATTCCGCCGCGCTGGAGCAGCTGCCGGAGGTGCGCGCCGCCCGCCTGCGCGCCCGCGCCGGCGACGCGAACCTGCGGGCGGCCAACGCGGCGCTCCTGCCGACGGTCTCGATGAACCTGGTGCAGGGATACCAGGCGTTCCCGCTGGACTGGAACCTCCCCACCCGCGGCGGCGCGCTGGAGACGGTGGACTGCCCGGCGGGGAGCGACCCCACCCGCGTCTGCACGCAGCAGAACGGGGGATGGTTCTCGGACCGGTCGCTTCAGCTGGCGCTCAGCTGGCCGGTGTGGGACGGCAACCGCGCCCGCAACGACCTGCGCCAGGTGCGCGCCCAGGCCGCCATCGCCGACCTGCAGGCCGTGCAGGCGGTGGAGAACGCCCGCGCCGCCGCGGCCCGCGCCCGCACCCGGATGGACGCCGCGCGCGCGACGTTCGACGCGGTGCGGCAGACGGTGGACGAGGCGGAGGAGGCATTCCGCCTGGCCAGCCTGCGCTACTCGCGCGGCCTGGGGACGCAGCTGGACGTGTCCGACGCGCAGCTGGCCCTGCTGACGGCGCGCACCAACGAGGCGCGCGCCACGTTCGACCTGTACCTGGCCACGGCGGAGCTGGCGCGCGCGCTGGGCCGCCCGCTGCCGGCGCCGTGAAGAGTGCGAAAGCGCGAAAGTGCGAAGGTGAAGCACGGCTCGTGACCGGCGGGTTGTAGTCCGCGCAGGCGGACTTCGCGTAGTTCCGGCGGCGAATTCATTCGCTCCTGGTGCGGGTGTGCGGAAGATCGGGAGGATGCGATGGGCGGGATGAAGGCGGCGGATGATCAGCCACTTTCGCACTCTCGCACTTTCGCACTTTCGCACTCGAATCCCTGACTTTTGAACGATCGATGCAGACGGATCTGCGTATACATGTTCGCGCGGCCGCGGTGGCCGCGCTGGTGGCCTCGGCGTCGGCGTCGTTGCCGCACGCCGC
>DATABT010000620.1:0-14084 GCA_036259455.1 Longimicrobium sp.
TGGCCGTCGAAGCCGTCCATCACCAGGACGCCGGGCGAGCCTGTCTCGCGGTGGATCCAGATGTCGGCCGCGTGCACCTGCCGCGCGTGAACCGCCGTCTGCATCGCCGTGGCCGCGAGGAGTGCGCGCCAGCGGTCCAGCGCGCGGCCGACCGGCTGGGCGCCGGAAAGCCCCAGGTCGAACTCCTCGTCCCCGTTCCCCCGCCCCGTGGTGCCCTGCGCCAGCCAGGGGAACCGCGCCTCCCACTCCGGGTGCACCCACAGCGGCACGTCGCCGGGCAGCGGCCGCTCGGCGACGGTGCGCACCTCCGGCGTGGTGGACACCTACGGCATCCTTGCTTCCGTCGGACCCTCCGGCGCGGGCGGAAGCTGCGGCGCGGCGGAGCCGGAGGACGGGAGGGAGAGCATCGTGTAGTCCGCCTCCGTCGCCGTCTTCCCCTCCAGCGCGTCCATGCGCCGCCGCAGTTCCTCCACCTCGCGCAGCAGCGCCTCGAATTCCTTGCGGGGCACCCACTCCAGCCGCTCGCGCACCTCGCCCACGGCGTCCTGCGCGCGGTGCAGCGCGTCGCCCAGGAACTGTTTGGCGCGGTCGGGGCTCAGGTCGCCGCGCTCGCCGGCTTCCTGGATGGTCTCCTCGATGGCCTCCTTGAAGGCCGTCAGCACCCCGATTCCCGAGCGGATTCCCTCGCCGATGGACATCCGCCGGCCGCCCTCCTGCGGGTCGTCGCTCATCGATCCAATCTCCGTCATCCGAAAGGCCTTCAGTGGGCGGGCTTGATGAACATCTGCCGGGCCGCGTCGTCCACCTCGGCGGCGTCGGCGCGGCTGTCGGCGCGGCGGATGTCGGCGCCCAGCGCGCGCAGCCGCTCGTCGATGCGCTCGTACCCGCGCTCGATCTGCCCGATGTTGAAGATCTCGCTGCGCCCGTCCGCCCCCAGCGCCGCGATCAGCAGCGCCATCCCCGCGCGGATGTCGGGGCTCTCCACGATGGCGCCGTGCAGTTGCGACGGGCCGATCACCAGCACCCGGTGCGGGTCGCACAGGACGAGGCGCGCGCCCATTCCCACCAGCTTGTCGGCGAAGAACATGCGCGACTCGAACATCTTCTCGTGGACGAGAATGTTGCCGCGCGCCTGCGTGGCCGTGACGAGGGCGATCGACGTCAGGTCCGCCGGGAACGCGGGCCACGGCCCGTCGTCCACCTTGCTGATGTGGCCGCCCATGTCCAGGCTGACCTCCATCTCCTGGCCGCCGGGGATGTACACGTCCTCGCCGCGGATCTCCACCTTCAGCCCCAGCCGCCCGAAGCCGATGAGCGTGCTGTCCAGGTGCTGCACGGCGGCGTCCTCGATGGTCAGTTCGCCACGCGTGACGGCCGCCAGGCCGATGAAGGAGCCGATCTCGATGTGGTCAGCGGTGATTCGCGTGCGGCACCCCGCCAGCCGCTCGCGCCCCTGGATGCGCAGCGTTCCCGTGCCGATGCCCTCGATCTGGCACCCCATCTTCACCAGCATGTGGCACAGGTCCTGGACGTGCGGCTCGGCGGCGGCGTTGCGGATGGTGGTCTCGCCGTCCGCCAGCGCGGCCGCCATCATGGCGTTCTCCGTGGCCGTTACGCTGGGCTCGTCCAGGAACATGTTGGCGCCCTTGAGCCGGCCGCTGGACTGCAACCGCCAGACGCCTTCCTCCTCGATGACCTGCGCGCCCAGCTTCCTGAGCGCCAGAAAGTGCGTGTCCACGCGCCGCCGGCCGATCACGTCGCCACCCGGCGGGGGCAGCTGCATTCCCCCCGTGCGGGCCAGCATGGGGCCGGCCAGCAGGATGGAGGCGCGAATGCGGGCCGCGGCGGCCGCGTCCAGCTGGGTGGCTCCCACGTCGGCGGCGCGCACGCGCACCTCGTTGGGCCCGGTCCACTCCGTCTCGGCGCCCAGCACCTCCAGCAGGTTCATCAGGGTGAGCACGTCCTTGATGCGGGGGACGTTCTCCAGGAACACGTCCTCCTCGGTCAGGAGCGTGGCCGCCAGCATGGGCAGGGCGGCGTTCTTGTTGCCGTTGGGACGAACGGTCCCCTTGATCCGGTTGCCACCGTGAACGATGAACTTGGGCACTCGGGTCTCCGACCTTTGGTTTACGGGAATCTAGGGAAACACGCGGCTGACCCGGAGGGAGCATCGCGCGTCACTCTGGGGGGATCGCGGGCTGGGCGTCGCGCAAGGATCGTGCGCGGCACCCCCTGCCTCCATCGCCGAACGGTTCACGTCACCGGGCGCCCGCGCCGGATGCGCCCAAACGCCGCGCGGCGCCTTGCTTGACACCGTTTCCGCGCGCGGCGTAAGATTGCCGCGACCATCCCGATCCGCTCTCCACGCGAGGCCGCCCGTGCAGCTTCTGATCGCCGTCATCAACCAGGAAGAACGGATGGAGGAGATCCTCTCCGGCTTCGTGGAGATCGGCATCACCGGCGCCACCCTCATCAACACCGAGGGGATGGGCCGGCTGCTGGCGTCGGAGGTGCCCATCTTCGCCGGGCTGCAGGCGCTGGCGGGGCGCACGCGGCCGCGAAACCAGACGGTGTTCAGCGTGCTGGACGACGACAAGGTGGAGCCGGCGCTGGCGCTGCTGCAGGAGGTGTGCGGCGACTTTTCGAAGCCGGCGACGGGGATCGTCGTGACGCTGCCGGTGAACCGCGTGCTCGGCCTCAAGCCGGAGATGGCGGACGGGTGAGGGCGGACTGGGGATCGCGCGTGCGGCTGCGGATCGAGCAGTTCGCGCCCGCGCTGTGTGGGACCGACACCAACCTGGGGCGCGTGGTCCGGGCGCAGGCGGACGCGGCGGCGGAGGGGATCGACCTCGTCATAACCCCCGAGCTGTCGATGACGGGCTACGACGTGCGCGACGCCGTCCACACCCTGGCCGCCGCGGAGTCGGAAACCCCGTTCGACGGACTGGCGGGCGGGCCGGACGTTGTCGTCGGGACGATCGAGCGCGACGCGGCGTTCGTCCCCTACAACGCGATGCTGCACCTGCGCGGCGGGCGCGTGCTCCATCGCCACCGCAAGGTGTATCTGCCCACGTACGGGATGTTCGACGAGGGCCGCTGGTTCGGGCGCGGCGGCGGCGTGCGGGCGTACGACGCGGGCGGCGGATGGCGGGTGGGACTGCTCGTGTGCGAGGACCTGTGGCATCCCGCGCTCGCCTGGCTGCTGGCCGCGCAGGGCGCCAACCTGCTGGTCGTGCAGTCCGCCGCGGCGGGGCGCGGCGTGGTCGCGGGCGGCGCGAGCGGGGGGCGCTTCGCCTCGTGGGACGCGTGGGAGCACCTGGCGCGCGCGGCGGCCATCGCGTACGGCGCCTGCGTCGCGCTGGCGAACCGGGTGGGCGTGGAGGGCCCGCTCTGCTTCGCGGGCGGGTCCATGATCATCGGCCCGGACGGCGCGGTGCTGGCGCGCGCGGACGACCTGCGCGAGGACCGGATCGACGCCGAATTGTCGCTGGACGCCGTGGCCGCCGCGCGCCGTCCGTACGCCCACGTCCGCGACGACGACCCGCGCCTGGTCGCCCGCGAGCTGGCGCGGATGCTGGGGGATGGATGACCAGCGCGCGCAACGCCGACCGCGTCGCCGAGGTCATCGGCGCCGTCGCGCGGCAGGCGCTGGCGGACCGCGGCCGCGCGCGCATCGCGCTGCTGGACGATGGATCGCACGAGGCGCGGCTGGCGGACTCCATTCTCCGCGGCGAGCTGGGCCCGGAGGCGATCATCTGTATCACGGTCGATGACAGCGACGTTCAGGCGCTGGCGGGCGGAGTGGACACGGCGCGGGTACGGGACGAGGTGCGGCGGATGCTCGCGCGGCTGGAGGCCGACGCCCTCCCCGCGCATCCGGCGAACAAGACGGCGCTGCTGCTGGGGGGCGACCCGCCGCCGGAGCCGCTGCTGCCGCTGGGCGACCTGTGGGCGACGGACGTGCTGGCGCTCCGCGGCGGCTGGTCGGCATCTCCGGAGGTGGAAGCGCTGGCGGAGGAGGCGGGCGGGATCGCGGCGCTGGACGGCGCGCTGCGGCGCCTGATCGACGGGCGCGACGCATCCGCGCTGCACGCACTGCCGGCGGAGGTCGCCGCACGGACGCGGGCGATGCTGGCGGCGGGAAGCGCGGGGCGGCGGTATCCCTGCATCGTCCCCAAGCTGGGCGGGCGCACGCTTTTCTCGGATCTTTACGAATGATTCTCAACTTCACCAGCATGGAACGCGTGGCGCACGCACCGCTCCTCCTCATCCAGGCACCCGTGCAGAGCGACCTGGAACGCGTGGTGGACATCGCGGCCGACGTGGCGACCATCATCATCGCCCTGGCCATCATCGTGGTCGCGCTGGTGGCCATCTACGGCGCGCTGAAGGTGCGGGGGATGATCAAGCGCATCCGCGGCGACTTCGACCCCGCCCTCCGCAACCTGACGGCGGCCAGCGAGCAGGCGAAAGCCATCGGCGGCATGCTGCGCAGGAACGTGGACGAGCTGAGCGGCACCGTCAGCGAAACAAGCGAGAAGGTGCGCCGCGCCACCGATGCGGCGGAGGCGCGGCTGACGGAGCTGAACGCGCTGCTGGGCGTGGTGCAGCGCGAGGCGGAGGACATTTTCGTGCGCACCGCCTCCGCGGTCCGGGGCGTGCAGAAGGGGACGGACGCGCTGCGGGCAATCGGCCGCCGGCGCGGGGACGACGAGTACCAGGGGGAGCTGGACGACCTGCTGGACGACGACACGATGGACGCGGAGGACGAGGTCCCCGGGATCCACGTGACGCCGAGGCGGCGCACCGGCCGCGACATCTTCGACGACTGACGCACCGACGGGGGCACACCGATGGCCCGACAGGACAACAACGACTTCCTGACCGCGTTCGCCATCGGCGCGGTGCTGGGCGTGGGCGCCACGCTGCTGCTGCGCCCCGAAAAGCCCAACCCGCGCAAGCAGCTGCAGAAGCGGCTCAAGCCGCACGTGCGCAAGCTGCGCAAGGGCGCGGCGCGGTCGCGCGGGGCCGGGCGCGTGGCGGCGCGCAACTTTGCCGCGGAGGGGATGGAGGACGACGCCATCCGCGCCGGCCGCGAGCTGCTGGCCGAGTTCCGCGGCGAGGTGCAGCGCATCCTGGAGGAGGCGCGCGGCGAGCTGCGCGACCTGTCCGCCGAGCGCCCGCCCCGCCGCCCCCGCGACGACGGGGCGGAGCTGGACGCCTAGAGGAGAACCGGCCGTGCTCGCCGCCGTCTGCCTGGCCGTCGCCGCCGTGTTCCTGCTCCCCGACCCGCTCTGGGCGTGGGGCCCCGCCACGCACGTGTACCTGGGCTCGGCGCTCCTCGACTCGCTGCACCTGGTGCCCGAGGCGGTGCGGGTGATGGTCGCCGCGCACCCGTTCGACTTTCTGTACGGCAACCTGGCCGCGGACATTTCCCTGGCCAAGAAGTACGTGCCCGAGGGGCGCCACTGCCACCACTGGCACATTGGCGAGGAGATCCACGCGCGCGCGCCCAACGACCGGCTCAAGGCCATGTCGCTGGGCTACCTGTGCCACCTGGCAGCCGACACCATCGCCCACAACTACTTCATCCCGCGGCAGCTGGTGCTCACCTCCAGCACGGCGGGTCTGGGGCACTCGTACTGGGAGGCGCGCATGGACACGCACCTGGACGAGCGCTACCGCCGCCTGGCGCGCCACGTGGTGATGGAGCACGACCACAGGGAGGCCGACGCGCTCTTCGACAGCGTGCTGAGCGCCACGCTGTTCTCCTTTCGCACCAACCGGCGCATCTTCCGGGGGATGATCCGCTTTCAGGACAACGAGCGCTGGCAGACGGTGTTCGGGACGATGGTGGCGCGCTCGCGGTGGGACCTGACGGACGAGGCGGTTGTGGGATACCTGGAGCGCTCGTTCGACTACGTGGTCGATTACCTCGCCCGCCGCGGCGAGGCGATCTGCGCGAAGCTCGATCCCATCGGCGACCGCAACCTGGCGATGAGCAAGCAGGTGCGGCGGATGGCGATGCAGGACGGCGCGGCGCAGAACCCGGCGCTGCTGGTGGAGATGGCGGACAACTTCTTTCCGCTCCCCGACATCCCGTTCGGCCACCTGCGCAAGCTCCCCGAGGATTCACGCCACCACCTGCCCCTCTACGTGGGCTGAGGAACGGCGGTTCACGCGGAGCCACGGTGGAAAAGGAGTAAGGGGATGATGCGGACTCGCGTGTCCTCTTTCTGTCCGTCCGCGGCCTCTGCCGGGTTTTCGACATTCGCCTGTCCCGATCGTCGCCGCACGCGCGTTCTGGGAACAGCCCCGGCGGACCGCCAATGGCGGGCAGGTTGCAGGGCCGTTTTTTCCGCGTCACGCTGGACACCGCAGCCCCAGGAGGATCCGGATGCGCACAACTCGCCGTTTCACCGCCCCCGCCCTTGCCGTCCTGGTCGCGCTCGGCGCGTCGGGGTGCGCCGGGCTCAGCTTCAACACCGGGTGCGGCTTCGCCAGCACGGACCCCATGTCCGACGGCGCCAGCCGCATGAACCGCGGCTTTCAGATGCACCAGGCGCGTGCCCAGCACCAGGCGTATCAGCACAAGGCGATGATGGTGGGCGGCCAGTTCAACCGCGGGTACATCCGCAAGCCGGGCACGGTACCCATGGCCCAGAGCAGCACCTCGTCGGCGCCGCTCTGCTTCCGCTGATCGGCGGCTGGCGGAATCCGGATGTTCAGAGGCCGGCGGCTCGTGACGAGCTGCCGGCCTTTTCACTGCATGCTGCCACCCAACCCTCTTCGCCGCGACGGAAAATGGACGCGATTGATTATAACAACAGCCGGACGATCCTTTACGATCGAACCGCGGCCCACATTCACCCGGAGTGGCTGACGTCTCTTTCGCTCAGCCCCGAACTCGAGCGCCGGATCACGGAGAAGGTAGGGCCCGGCGAGTACGACTCCGTCGAGGACGTCGTCACCGGCGCGATGGCCCTGCTGAATCAGCGCATGGACGAAGACGAGGGGAGACTCGATGCGCTGCGAGCCGAGATCGACGCTGGTTTCGCGGAACTCGACCGTGGTGAAGGGATCCCGGGCCCTGTGGCCGTGAAGCAGGCAAAGGCCGAGTTCCGCCGCCTCACCGGACGAGCACCCTGACCGGATACACGCTTGCGCCATACAACGTGATCTCGTCGAGGCCGCCGTGTACGTCGCCGAGGGATCCGGAAATCCCGAGATGGGAGACCGGGTCATCGACCAGCGCACGACCGTGATGGAGAGGCTGACCGAATTCCCCGACATGGGGCGGCCGCGACGTGAAGTCCGACGGGCGCTGCGCAGCTTCGTCGCAACGCCTTTCGTGATCTTCTACCGCCGAAAGGGCGACGGAATCCGCATCGTTCGCGTCCTGCACGAGCGCCGCGACATCGACAAAGCATTCTCCTAGCGTCGACGGCGCTGATCAGAGCCGCCTGGTCAGGAACAGCAGGTCGTCGGGGCGTAACCCAGGGCGCGATAGAAGTCCGCGACGGCCGCGTTGTCCCGCTCCACCAGCAGGTCAGCCTGGTGGCGCCGACGGCGGCGAGGCGGCGCTCCAGCTCATCCATCAGCATTCGCCCCAGGCCGCGCCCTGCACCTCCGGGAGCACGGCAAGGGGGTAGATCCAGCCGCGCCGTCCATCCCACGCGCCGATCACGGCGCCGCGGACGGCCCCGTCTTTCTCCGCCACCAGGAACAGGCCGGGATTCCGCTCCACCACCTTCCGCAGTTCGGGGAGGGTGTCGGACGGCTTGAGGGTGAGGCCCGCGGCGCGCCAGACGCCCACGACGGCGTCGTAGGTCGCCCTCGCGGAACGCGCGGACCGTGGCGGGGACGCTACGCGGCTTCGGGGAGTGCTTCGGAGGAGGAGGCGGCGGGGGTGAACCGGCCTTCGCGGAAGAAGCGGACGATCAGGCGGTGCACGTCGGGGCGGTTCATCAGCCACGAGTGAAAGGCGTCGATCACCGCGTGGGCGCGGGCGCCGGCCAGCTGCGTCTCCGCCACGCGCACCTTTCTGTCGCGCGCGCCGGCGATGATCCCCACCTCCACGTCCGCGGGCAGCGCAAGCTGCCGCGCCGCGGCCTTGGAATCGGTGCGCAGCTCGCGGATGTGGGGCATCGCCCATCCCACCCAGCGCGCCCAGCGGTCGGCAGAGGCGGAGCCCTGGTTGGGCGGCGCGAGCATCACCACGCGGCCCATCCGCTCCGGCCGCGCTTCCACCAGCATGGAGCGGATGATGACGGTGCCCAGGCTGTGGCCGACGAAGTGCACCCGCGGCGCGTCTCCCGTCCGCTCCGCGGCGCGCCGGCCCAGCGCCTGCCCCAGCCGCGCGACGGTGCCGCGCGTGCTGCGGTAGCCGAACTGCTCCACGCGGTAGCCGTCCCGCTCCAGGCGGCGCTCCAGCAGCCACATGGACGCGGGCGAGCGCCCCATCCCGTGCACCAGGATCACCAGCTCGCGCGTGTCGCCCGCGCGCGGCGCGGAGGACGATGCGTCCGCCGCGGGAGGCGCGACCTGCGCGGCGGGCGCGGCGGTGGAGAGCAGCGCCACGGAGCCGGCCACCAGGGCCAACCGCGCCACCGTGCGCATCCGCATGAATTCCCGAAGGAAGGGAATCCCCATCATTCCCACTCCGGCTCCAGGTTGGCGTACTTCAGCACCACCGTCTTGCGTCCCGCGTTGTCGAACTCGATGGCGGCCTTCACGTCGCCGCCGAAGCCGGTGATCTCCATCACCGTTCCCGCGCCGAACGAGGGGTGCCGCACGCGCGAGCCCTTGCGCAGCGACGGCATGTCGTCGCCGTAGTCGGCGTCCACCGTGAAGTTGTCGGCGTCCGGATCGTACGACGAGGGCCTGGCGGAGCTGGACTGCGGCGCCTTCCACGACGGGACGCCGCCGAACAGCCGCTCGCGGCGCGTGGTGTACGGGGAGGGCGACCGCCAGGATTGCGAGAAGCCGGCGCGCGCCGTCCGCCGCGTTTCCGTCAGCTCCTCGGGCACGGACTCCAGAAAGGGCGAGGGCGTGCTGTCCATGAACTGCGCGCCGCGCCGGCGCCGCTTTGCGTGCGTAAGGTACAGCTTGCGCTCCGCCCGCGTAACGCCCACGTAGAAGAGGCGGCGCTCCTCTTCCAGGTCCGCGGGCTCGTCGTAGGCGCGCATCAGCGGAAAGAGGCCGTCTTCCAGCCCGGCGATGAAGACGAAGGGGAACTCCAGCCCCTTGGCGTTGTGCAGGGTCATCATCGACACCGCGTCGGCCCCGGGATCGTGCTGGTCGATGTCCGCCACCAGCGCCACGTGGCCCAGAAACACGTCCAGCGGCCGCGCCGATTCGTCCTCCCCCGCGGCGTCCAGCTCCAGCATCAGGTCCGGGTCCTCGTCCTCCAGCCGCCGCTGCACCTCGGCCGCGCCGTTGACCAGCTCCTCCAGGTTCTGGATGCGGTCCTTGCCCTCCGTCCCCTCCGCCCTGAGGGCCTCCACCAGGCCGCTCTCCATCACCAGCTCGCGCAGCAGCACGTCCAGCCCCATCCCCCCCGTGGAGGCGAGCGCGGCGTACTTGCGGATGAGCGCCGCCAGCTCCGGCAGCGCCCTGCCCGCGCCGCCGCGGATGCCCTCGATCGACCCCGCCTCCGTCGCGGCGGCCAGGAGCGGGATGCCGCGCGACGCCGCGTGCTCCGCCAGCCGCGCGACGGTGGTGTCGCCGATGCCGCGCCTGGGGACGTTGACGATGCGCAGGAACGCTTCGTCCGCGGCGGGGTTGGCGACGAGACGCAGGTAGGCGAGCGCGTCCTTGATCTCGCGGCGCTCGTAGAAGCGGGTGCCGCCGATGACGCGGTACGCCATCCGCTCGCGGCGCAGCGCCTCTTCGACCGAGCGCGACTGCGAGTTGGTGCGATACAGGACCACAAAGCTGCGCAGCGACAGGTCCGGGTTGTCCGCCAGCCGGTCGCGGATCTCCTCGGCGATCCACTGCGACTCGTCCGCCTCGTCCGCCGCCTCCACCAGGGTGATGCGCTCGCCGCCCACGTGGTCGGTGCGCAGCGTCTTTCCCTTGCGCTGGACGTTCTGCGAGATGACGCGGTTGGCGGCGTCCAGGATGATCTGCGTGGAGCGGTAGTTCTGCTCCAGCTTTACGACCTTCGTGTCGGGGAAGTCCTTTTCGAAGTCCAGGATGTTGCGGATGTCGGCGCCGCGCCAGCCGTAGATGGACTGGTCGTCGTCGCCCACCACGAACAGGTTGCGGTGCTCCTCCGCCAGCTGGCGGAGAAAGACGTACTGCGCGCGGTTGGTGTCCTGGTACTCGTCGACCAGGATGAAGCGGAAGCGGTCCTGGTAGCGCCGCAGCACGCGCTCGTTGTCGCGGAACAGCTGCACCGGCTTCACCAGCAGGTCGTCAAAGTCGAAGGCGTTGGCGTCGCGCAGCGCCTTCTGGTACAGCGGATAGACCTGCGCCACCACCTTCTCGAACGGGTCCAGCGCGCGCTCGGCGTAGGCGTCGGGCCCCGTCAGCTCGTTCTTGGCGGACGAGATGGCGCCATGCACGGCTCGCGGGGTCCACTTCTTGGGATCCAGCTGCAGGGTGTCGCGGATGATGCGCTTGGTCAGCGTGTCCGCGTCGTCCGCGTCGTACACGCTGAAGCCGGGGCTCCACCCCAGCCGCTGCGCGTCGCGGCGAAGGATGCGCACGCCGACGGAGTGAAAGGTGCCGATCCACATTCCCGTCGGCTCGCGCCCCAGGATCTTGCGGACGCGGTCGCGCATCTCGCCGGCGGCCTTGTTGGTGAAGGTAAGGGCCAGGATGCTTCCCGGGTCCACCCCCATCTCCTCGACCAGCCAGGCGATGCGCGTGGTCAGCACGCGCGTCTTGCCGGAGCCCGCGCCGGCCAGCACCAGCAGCGGCCCCTCGAAGTGCGAGGCCGCTTCGCGCTGCTCCGGGTTCAGGTGCGAAAGGTCGAACGCCATCTACAGTCGATGTTTCTCTATCGTGTTGAGCCTGGAGAGCCGCGCGCACCACCGGCGCCCTCTCCGGGCTCGCATGACTCGCCCACCTCCCCGAAAAAACCCCTGGGGAGGTTGAACTTCGATCGCGCGGCGAAATGCATCGCGCCGCGCCGCGCGGGGCCCCTCCCCCGGCCTCTCCCCGCTCGTTCCTCGCGGAGAGGGGAGAATTCGACCGCGCTGCGGGCTGAATCGCGCTCCGCACCTGCCTCCCTTCCCCGCGCAGTTTGCGGGGGAGGACCGGGGAGGGGGCCGGCCGGCCGCTCGCGCGGAACCTGCTTCCGCGTCGAGGGCTCAGCTCTCGCCCGCGTGCCCACCCGCGTTCGCGCGGCCCCGGCGCGCTGCAAAGCGGTCCCACGGCAGGCGGCCGGGGCGGTCGCCGGGGTCGCGGGCGGGGGCGCTGGGAAGCACCATCACGAACCGCGCGCCCCGCTCCGACGGCTCCAGCCGCAGCCGGCCGTGGTGCACGTCCTCCACGATGCGCCGCGCCAGGGAGAGCCCCACGCCCCACCCGCCCTTCTTGGTGCTCACCCCCGGATCGAAGAGCGTCGCGCGCACGGCGGGCGACACGCCGGGGCCGTCGTCGATCACCCGGATCTCCACCGTCCGCTCCGCCGGCGCCTCGGCTTCGATGCAGATGGTGCCGCCCGCGCCCGCCAGCGCGTCAAGCGCGTTCTTGATCAGGTTCTCCAGCGCCCACTCCAGCAGGATGGCGTTCCCCAGCACCGGCGGCGTCCCCTCCGCGACGTCGACGGTCAGCTCCACGGTCCGCCCCAGCTGCGGCAGGCGCACGCGGACGTAGCGCTCCAGCACGCGCAGCAGGGTGCGCACGTCCACAACCTCCGTCTGCACCGGCCGGCCGATCCACTCGAAGCGGCGCGCCACCTTCTCCAGCCGGTCCAGGTCCGCCTCCATCTCCCCCGCCACCGCGGGGAGCGACGCCATCTCCTCACGGTCCTCGTCGGGCAGGCGCAGGATCTCCACCCATCCCGCCAGCGACGACAGCGGGGTGGCCATCTGGTGCGCCGACTCGCGCGCCATGGCCGCCCAGATTCGCTCCCGCTCGGTGCGCACGTTGTGGCGGATGACCGACGCCAGCGCCGCCAGCAGCCCCACGAGCGCCCCCACCTGCAGCCAGGGGACGATGCGCAGCCGGCGCACGGTGGGCGGGTCGCCGAAGTAGATGGTGCCCAGCCCGGGCTCCGACATGGGCGGGTTGCGCTCCGCCAGCCGTTCCGCGTAGTCGAGCACGCGGATCATGGCGGCGGTGTCGCCCTCGGCGGCTTCGAAGGGGAGGTTGACCCAGAACGCGGGAACGCCGTCCAGGTCGGTGTAGACGATGGGGACGCGCAGCCGCTGGATGTCGCCCGAGAGGCCGAGCATGGTGGCGATCAGGTCCGCGTCGGGGTCGTTGAGCCCGGCCAGCACGCGAACCACGATGCGCGAGTGCACCTCGGCGTCCTTGCGCATCTCGCGAACCAGCAGCTGGCTGTACACCAGGTACCACGCCAGGATGGCCGCCGCCAGCAGGGCCAGCGTGGTGGGCCAGTGGCGCCGGTTCACGGGCGGGTCCGGCGGTGCGCGTGGATCCGCATGGCGTGCGCGAGAGCGAAAGAGGGCGCCGGCCCGGCGCGCCCCGGGAGCGCGGGCGCGCTCAGGGGCGGACCAGGCGGTCCGTTCCCAGGTACGGGCGCAGCGGCTCGGGAATCACCACCGAGCCGTCCGCCTGCTGTCCGTTCTCCAGGAGGGCGACCACGGTGCGCGGCAGCGCCACGCCCGACGCGTTGAGCGTGTGGACGTACTCCGGCCTGGCGCCCGCCTCGGGACGGTAGCGGATGTTGGCCCGCCGCGCCTGAAAGTCGCGCGTGTTGCTGGCGCTGCTCACCTCCAGCCAGCGGCCCACGCCCGGCGCCCACACCTCCAGGTCGTACGTCCTGGCCGCGCTGAAGCCGATGTCGCCGGACGCCAGCAGGAGCACGCGGTAGGGCAGGCCGAGGAGCTGCAGGACGCGCTCCGCGTGGCCCGTCATCGCCTCCAGCGCGGCGTCGCTCTCCTCCGGCCGCTCGAAGCGCACCATCTCCACCTTGTCGAACTGGTGCACGCGCAGCAGCCCGCGGGTGTCCTTGCCGGCCGACCCCGCCTCGCGCCGGAAGCAGGGCGAGTACGCGGTGTAGAGGATGGGAAGCTGCGCGGCCTCCAGCAGGTCGTCGCGGTGCAGGTTGGTCAGCGGCACCTCGGAGGTGGGGATCAGATAAAGGCCGTCCTCCGGCAGCGCGTACGCGTCCCCGTCCTCCACGAACTTCGGATACTGCCCCGTCCCCTGCATGGACTCGCGCGTCACGACGAAGGGTGGCTCCACCTCGGTGTAGCCGTGGTCGCGCGTGTGCAGGTCCAGAAAGAAGTTGATGAGCGCGCGCTGCAGCCGGGCGCCCCATCCCTTGTAGACGGGAAAGCCGCTCCCGGCCACCCTGGCCCCCGCCGGCAGGTCCAGCATCCCCAGCTCCGCCGCGATTTCCCAGTGCGGCCGCGCCTCGAAGTCGAGCGTCCGGGGCTCGCCCCAGGCGCGGACGACGGCGTTGGCCTCCTCGCCGCCGAGCGGAAGGGAGGGGTCCGTCAGGTTGGGAACGCGGAGGAGGATGTCCTCGGACTCGCCCTCCACCTCGCGCAGGCGGGTGTCGATCTCCTTGATGCGGGCGTTCACCTGCCCCATCTCGGCGATCAGGTCGTCGGCGGATTCCTTGCGCCGCTTGCGCTCGCCCACCTCCTGGCTGACGGCGTTGCGCCGCGCCTTGAGCCCGTCGCCCTCGGCCACGAGCGCGCGGCGCTCGGCGTCCAGGGCCAGCACGCGGTATATGGCGGCGTCCGTGTCCGCCCGCGCGCCGCGCGCGGCCAGGCGGGCGCGAACGCCGTCCGGGTCCTGCCGGATGAGCTTGACGTCGAGCATCAGTCGTCTTCCAGACGCTCGTCGTCGCAGTTGTCGTTGATGGCGATGGCCACCTGCGCCGTCCCCGCCGCCGCGTCCACGGCCAGCACCTTGAGCTTGGCGTAGTTCACGCAGAG
>DATABT010000621.1:0-7634 GCA_036259455.1 Longimicrobium sp.
GCAGCCCCAGCGCAACCTGGATGCGCTCTTCGACGACGCGCGTGCGGGAGCGGTCGACGTACCAGAACAGCACCGCCGCCGTCAGCCCGAAGCCGACCAGCAGCCCCAGAAGGAGCACGCCCACGCGGTCCAGCCGCCGGCGGCGCGGTGTCACAGCGCGTTCCCCAGCGAGACCTGGAGCACCAGGCGGCGGAAGAATCCGCGGCCTTCGGTCGGCCGGTAGCTGCGCAGCAGCGGCTGCGGCACCAGCTCGCCGCGCTCGTCGATGCCGTACAGCGGCCCCGGCACGGCCCCGTACGGGTTGTAGGCCACGTCCAGCCGGAACGGACCCACGGGCGAGGCAAAGCGCACGCCCACGCCCGGGGTGAAGCGCAGGGGCGCGCGCGCCGCCAGCGTGTCGCGCGACTCCCACACCTGCCCCGCGTCGACGAACGCCGCGTAGCGCGCGTTGCGCAGGAACTGCGGCCCCGCGCGCAGGGGAAAGGTCACCTCGGTGGAGATCAGGAGCGCGCGCGTGCCGCCCGTGGACGAGCGGATGGTGTCCACGTCGAAGCCGCCGTCCGGCTCCCGCTGCGGCCGCGCCACGTACACCGTGGGCCCCAGCTCGTTGAAGCGGAAGCCGCGCACCCCCGTCGGGCCGCCGCCGTAGAAGCGCCGCTCCGGCGGGATGTAACCGCGGTCCGTGGTCAGCAGGCCGGTGAGAAAGGTGCCGCCCGCCACGCGCAGCGACAGCACCACGTCCTCCCGCAGCTCCCGGTGCATGATGCCGTCCGCGGAGATGCGCAGGTACTCGTCGTCCGAGCCCAGCAGCGCGCTGGCATAGTCCAGTCCCGCGCGGAAGGAGTGCCCGCCGCTGGGAAACGGGTCCAGCCGCACCCGGCTCTGCGTGAGCCCCAGCGTGGCGCTGTTGGACCAGCGCGACTCCTCCAGCAGCGCGATGTCTTCCTGCGAGCAGACCTCGAAAGCGATGCAGAAGAAGTAGTCGCTGGCCCGCGTGCGTCCGCGCTGCACCTCGAAGCTCAGGCTGGCCAGCGTCTGTGGCAGCACCTGGCGCACGATGCCGACCTCCGCGCCGGTGGCGTCGCGCACGTACAGGTCCAGCTCGCTGATGCGCTCCGTGAACGCGCCGAACACCACGCTGGTCTGCGTGCCGAACAGGCGCGGCTGCAGAAAGTTGGCGGCCAGGCGCCAGTTCAGCTGGTCCGCGATCAGCGAATCTTCCGGGGTAAAGCGGCTCTCGGGATCGAACGCGGGGCAAAGGGATTGCTCCAGCCCGCTCGTCGGGTTGCCGACCCCCACCTTGGCGATGAGCCCCGTGAGCTCAAGCCGCCGCGCGCCGCCCAGGAAGTTGCGGTCCAGGTGGGTGGCCTCGCCGCGCAGGCAGTCGCGGCTGCCGTACCCCGCCGCGATGTCCGCCGCGTAGCGCGGCGCCTCGATGATGCGCACCAGCACCGTGGAGCCGATGCTGTCGCGGTCCAGCTCCAGCGAATCGGGCGTCAGCTGCAGCCGCTCCGGCGCCACCTCTACCGCCGCGAAGCGCACCAGCTCCAGCTCGAACAGGTTGCGCTGGCTGCGGATGAGGTCCGTGGCGCGCAGCCGGTCGCCCTCCTGCACCGCCAGCTGCCGGCGCAGCGTCTCCCGGTCCAGCCGGTAGTTGCCCGTGTAGATGATGGAATCCACCGTCACCAGCGGGCCGGGCGCCGCCTCCAGCCACACCCGCGCCACGTCGGCGATGGTGTCGATCTCGTAGTTGCGCAGCACCTGCGCGTACGCGTGCCCCTCGTCGAGCAGCGTGTTGCGCACCGTGTCCACCGAGGCCAGGAAGTCGATGCGCCGGAAGGGCTCTCCCACCTCCAGCGGCAGGCGGCGCATCAGCCGCCCCGTGTCCACCACCGCCTCGGCTCCGGTGAGCTCCAGCGCGACGAGCGTGGTCAGGTCGCCGGGCTCGATGCGGAAGGTGACGTTCACGCCCGCTTCGCCCACCGCGGGGTCCACGAGGGGTAGGACGCGGGTGCCGTAGTAGCCGGCGTCGCGGTGGGCGAGCTGAATGCGGGCCACGTCGCGCGAAAGCACGCCCAGGTCCAGCTCGTACTCCTCGTCGCCGAGGCTGCCGATGCAGAAGGGGAGGATGCCGGCGATGCGGCAGCGCGAGGGACGCGTGGTCACCACGCTGCGCAGCGAGTCTTCGGGGACGACCAGCTCGCCCACGAACTTCACCGAGCGCACCTCCTGCCCCTCGTACTCGGCGAACTGGGGAAGCGGGCCGGTGGCCACGCCGCCGTTGCCCGCGCAGGCGGCCAGCACGGCCAGCGCGCCCGCCGCCAGGGCGGAGCGCGTAGAGAAGCGGCGGAGCTGGCGGCGCACCGCGGGGCAGAAGGTGTGGAGCATCAAGGGCGGTGGATGGGCCATGCGCACGCGCGGACGTGCCGCGCTCCCGGGGGGACTGCGCGGTGCTCCGCGGCTCTCTGTTCCGTCTTTTGTCCGCGGCGGCGCGGGCAATCTACACGCGCGGCACGCACGGGCAACGCGCCGTCCGGGCCAGCCGGGGCCTGCCGCGGGCGGCGCGCCGCGGCGGACGGCCTGTGCCGTGGTAAAAACGAGTGATCCTGGGAGCATCCGCCGTGCCACTCACCCCGGCGGCCGCTCCGGGGGCACGGGGAGCGGCTGCGCGGGCGACGGCGGCGCCTCCGGCTCCACTTCCACGGGATCGTCGTCCCGGGCGGGGATCACCAGGGTGTCCCTGGGTCCGGACGGCTCCGGCCCGCCGATGCGGATGGTGTCCGGCGGCTCCACGGGCACCGGCTCCACCGGCTCCACGTCCACCGTCTCCACCTCCGTGACGACGACGGTGTCCCGCTCCCGCTCCTCGTCCTTCGCGCGCTCCCGGCGCTCCTGCCGGGCGGGGCGCGTGCCGGCGTCCTCGTCCACCGGGTCCTCGCGGCCCACGGCGCGGCGCAGGCGGCCGCGCAGGTCGTCCCAGGCCTCGCGCGCCCACTCGCCCACGCGCGTGCCCACCTCGTCGCGCGTGCGCTGCCACCAGCCGCGCTCGTCGCGCCGCGTGCCGCGCGGGCAGATGGTCTCCGGCACGTGCCGGCGCAGGAAGTACTCCTGGTACGTGTCGCCGCGCGCGCGGCAGCCGGGGGCGATCACCCGGTCGTTGCTGGCGGCCACCTGCCGGCGAACCACGCCGCCGGGCGCGTTCCACGCCTCCGGCTCCTCGCCGCGCATGGCCACGCGCATGATGCGCCCCCACACGGGCGCGGCGATGCGCCCGCCGGAGCCCTCGTCCGTGATGGTCTTCGGCCGGTCGAATCCGATCCACACCGCGCCCAGCACCTGCGGGGTGAATCCCACGAACCATGCGTCCGTCGCCCCGTTGGTGGTCCCCGTCTTTCCGGCCGCCGGAATGCCGTTCCCCAGCGCTGCGCGCGCGGCGGAGCCGGTGCCGCGATCGATCACGCTGCGCATCATGCTGGTGACCAGGAACGCCACCCCGCGGTCCATCACCCGCCTGCGCCGCACGCGCGCGCGCCAGACCACGTTGCCGTCGCGGTCCTCCACGCGCGTGACGAAGCGGGGCTCCACGCGGTAGCCCAGCGTGGCGAAGGGGGTGTACGCGGTCACCAGCTCCATCGGCCGCAGCGCCGTGGCGCCGATGGCCACGGAGGGCAGCGGCGGGATGTCGGCGCGGATGCCGGCGCGGTGGGCCACGTCTTCCACGCGGTCCAGCCCCGCCTGCTCCGCCAGCTTTACGGCCACGGTGTTGATGGATTGACGCAGCGACGTGCGCACCGTCACGCGGCCGCGGTAGCGCCCGTCGAAGTTGCGCGGAATCCACACCTCGCCGCCGGGAAGGACGCGCGTCAGTGTGTCGTCGCGCACCGTGTCGACCGGCGTCACCCCCCGCGCCACGGCGGCCGCGTAGACGAACGGCTTGAACGCGCTCCCCGGCTGCCGCAGCCCCTGGGTGATGCGGTCGAAGCGTGAGTCGTCCCACGAGCGCCCGCCCACGAGGGCGAGCACGTCCCCCGTCTGCGTGTCCATGAAGACGGCGCCGCCCTGCAGGTACGGCGTCTCGGTGCTGTCGCGGTACTGCGAGCGGCGGGGCCCGCGAAAGCGGCCGAACGCCCCGTTCTCCACCGCGCGGATCTGCGCCTCCAGCTGCTGCTCCGCCGCGGCCTGCACGCGGGGATCGAGCGTGGTGTAAATGCGCATTCCGCCCTGGTACAGCCCGTCGCCCAGCTGCGCCTCCAGCTGGCGGCGCACGGCCTCGGTAAAGTACGGCGCCCGGCTGCGGCGCCGCTGCTCCGGCCGCCAGCGCGCCAGCCGCACGGGCGCGTCCTTCGCCTCCGCCGCGTCCTCCGCCGTGACGCGCCCCTGCGCCGCCATCAGCGAAAGCACCAGGTTCCGCCGCTGGACGGCGCGTGCCATGTTGCGGCGCGGATTGTAGTTCGTCGGCGCCTTGGGAAGCCCGGCGAGCATCGCGGCCTCGCTCAGCCGCAGGTCCGACGCGTTCTTGCCGAAGTAGATGCGCGCGGCGGACTGGATGCCGTACACGCCCTCGCCGAAGTAGATGTTGTTGAGGTAAAGCTGCAGGATGTCCTTCTTGCTGTACCTGCGCTCGATCTCCTGCGCCACGCGAATCTCCAGCAGCTTGCGCTTGACGGTGCGCTCGCTGGCAGGCAGGCGGTCGGGAAATACGTTGCGCGCCGCCTGCATGGTGATGGTGCTGGCCCCCGCCCCGCGCTGCCCGGGGATGAGGTTGCGCAGCGTCTGGACAATGAATCGCGGCCAGTGCACGCCGCGGTGCCGGTAGAAGTTCCGGTCCTCGACGGCGACGAACGCCTCGGTCACGTACTCCGGCAGCACGTCGACGTCGATCACCTGCCAGCGCGTGGGCGAGATGTCCGCGATCACGTTGCCGCGGATGTCGTAGACCAGCGCGTTGCCGCCCGGCTGCAGGCTCGCGAGCCGGCGGACGTCGGGGCATCCCGTGATCCCGCAGTTCTGCCACGACCACGTCAGCGCGAACCCGGCCAGCGCGAAGAGCGGCAGGATCCACCGCCGGTGCCGGGGATGGCGGACGCCCGCCGCGATCCCGCGCGTGAAGAAGCGGACGATGCCGCCGAACAACGCCGCGTCCCGCGCCAGCGAGGCCTTCAGCTCACGCCACGCGCGCGGGATGGCGACGCCGGGGTCCAGCACCAGCTGCCGCACGCAGGCGAACACGTCCCGCAGCCGCTGGCGAAGCGCGGGAAAGTATCCGCCGCGGTAGATGTTCCGTGGCTCGTGCGGGCTCGGGTCGGACATGCGGATTGGATACGTGGATCGACGGCGACGCGATTCGGTGGATGCAATGACGGCGCCGGACGGGATTTCACGCTCCTTCGACAGACATCCTGCCGCACGCGGCGCCCCCTCCCGCTCGTCACCTCGCGACCTCCGCCAGAAACCCCTGGGAGGTCGGGCGAGACGCCGCGTTCGTGCACGAGGGGCGGGTCACCGGGGCGGGCGGCCCCCTCCCGGCCTCTCCCTCCCGCCAAGCGCTTCCACCGCCGCCTGGCCACCAGACGCAAAGAAGGGGCGGCCCCGCGCAGGAACCGCCCCTTGTCTCGCCGTCAATCTACCGTGCCGGCCGGCTGAAGCCAGCCTCTGGCGTTACGCCGCCGTGCCGACACCCAGCAGCTTCTGCAGCTGCTCGGGCGAAAGCACCTTGGAGGCATGCTTGCCCATGCGGCGCCCACGCGAGGCGCGCTCTTCCTTCTTGCTGACCGGCATGGTGATGGTGGTCTGCTGCTCCACGCCCGGCTCGCCCGTGCTCTCGTCGGCAAAGACGCTGTAGCCGGGGACGTTCACCCGCGCGATGCGGTAGCCCAGCAGGTGCTCCACCGCCGCCACGTCGCCGATCTCGCCGCCGGACATGAAGGTGATGGCCACGCCCTTTTCGCCCGCGCGCGCCGTGCGGCCCACGCGGTGCACGTACCCCTCGGGATCCTTGGGCGCGTCGTAGTTGATCACGTGGCTGATCCCCTCGACGTCGATGCCGCGCTGCGCCACGTCCGTCGCCACCAGCACCTGCACCTCGCCCGCGCGGAACGCTTCCAGCGCGCGCACCCGCTGCGTCATGTTGCGGTCGCTGTGCATCACCTCGACCTTGAGCCCCGCGCGGGTAAGCTGCCCCGCCACGCGGTCCGCGCCGAACTTGGTGCGGGTAAAGACGAGCGCCGAGCTGAAGGCGGCGCCCTGGTCGCCCTTGAGCAGGTGCAGCAGCAGGTCCGTCTTCTTGTTGGGCTCCACCGGGTAGACGAACTGCTCCACCCCCTCCGCCGTCGTCACCTTCGGCGCAGCCTCGACCGTCACGGGATCGCGCAGCATCTCGTACGCGAGCGACTTCACCGAATTGGGCATCGTCGCGCTGAAGAACAGCGTCTGGCGCCCGGTGCGCCGGCAGCGGCGCAGGATCTGGTCGATCTGCGGCTTGAAGCCCATGTCGAGCATGCGGTCGGCCTCATCCAGGATGAGCACCTCCACGTTCGACAGGTCGATGTTGTTGCGCTCCAGGTGGTCGTTCACGCGCCCAGGCGTGCCGACGAGCACTTCGACGCCCGCGCGCAGGTCGCGCAGGTCGGCGTCCACCCGGGTTCCGCCGTAGACCAGGCCTACGAAGAGCTCGGTGTTGCGGGCGTACTCGCGGGCGTTGTCGGCCACCTGGATGGCCAGCTCGCGGGTGGGGCACAGCACCAGGCAGCGCAGCCCTTCCTTGCCGCGCAGCCGGTGCAGCGTGGGGAGCATGAAGGCGGCCGTCTTGCCGGTGCCCGTGGGCGCGCGGCCCAGGACGTCACGTCCTTCGAGGGCGGCGGGAATGGCCTGCTGCTGGATGGGAGTGGGCGTCTCGTAGCCCAGCTCCGTTACGTTTCGCACCAGCTCCGGTGCGAGGTTCAACTCGGTGAATCGCATCTGTCCTTGAGAGTTTCTGCAGTGGCCCGGGCTTTTCACCTCCGGGTCCGATTGCATCGCGTGTCGTCTTCGTTTTCGCGCTTTTTCACGTAAACCCCGTAATTTAACAGGATTTACCATTTTCCGCCATCCGCGCACGCGCTCGACGATCAGGTTTGTTGCGGAGGGTGGATTCTGCGGCGCGGTGGATGGTCCCGCGTAGCGCCCCCTCCGGGCTCGCAAGACTCGCCCACCTCCCCCAATGAACCCTGGGGGAGGTTGGGGATGCCGGGCTGGATCCCGGACTCGGCGCTGGCATCGCGTTGTGTGGCTCGCCCCCACCACCACGGGTTGAAACCCGCGGCTGGAACGGCCACAGGCCCCGTCTTTGCTCGTTCCTCGCAAAACGGGGCTTCAACCGCTCGCGTGGGCCGCGTCCGGGGCCGGTGGACGCCTCGTCCGCGCTCCTACCCCCCGCCACGCGCGCTCGCCGCCGCGGACCGAGCAGGTGAAGCCCCGCCGGGCAAGCGCAGCGCGCCCAGGGCGGGGCTTGTGGCCGTCATAGCCGCGGGTTTGGACCCGCGGTGCGGGAGCACGCGGCGAAACCGCCCCATCGCGGCGGATTCCGACCCCGCCATCCTCCATCAACCCCATCACCCATCAACCCCATCACCCATCAAACCCATCACCCATCAAAC
>DATABT010000622.1:0-5630 GCA_036259455.1 Longimicrobium sp.
GAATGCCCTCGCGGGGTTGGCGGCGCTGGCGGACCCGGCCACCCTCCCCGTCGTCCTGGATGCGTATGAGCGCGCCCAGGGAGACTCGCTGAACGACGCCGCCCTGGCCGCCGTGAACGCCATGGGCGCCATCGCGAAGAAGGACGCCACGGCCGCCCGCCGGTTCTTCGCTCGCTTCCCGCGCTCCGGCGACTACCTGGTGCGCCAGCGGGTGCAGGCGGCGCTGGGCGACACCGCCCCCGGGGCGTGGGGCGAGCCGCTCCCCATCGAGACGGGGATGGCGATGCAGGAGTACGCGCGCATCGTCCGGGAGACGCGCGCCCGGCCCCGTCCCCGCGCCGTCATCGAGACGAACCGCGGGGAGATCGAGGTGGAGCTGTTCGCCGATGACGCGCCGCTCACCGTCCGCAACTTCCTCTCGCTGGCGGCGCGGGGATTCTTCGACGGGCAGGCGTGGCCGCGCGTGGTCCCCAACTTCGTCATCCAGGGAGGGGACCCGCGGGGGGACACTTCCGGCGGTCCGGGGTACAGCATCCGCGACGAGATCAATCGCCACCTGTACCATCGCGGTACGCTCGGCATGGCGCTTTCCGGCCCGGACACGGGCGGAAGCCAGTGGTTCGTCACCCACTCGCCCCAGCCGCACCTGGACGGCACCTACACGGTCTTCGGCCGGGTGGTGCGGGGGATGGAGGTGGTGGACGCAATCCTGCCGGGCGACCGCATCATCCGCATCCGGGAGGTCCGTTGAAGTTGTCTGGATGGATGATGACCGTGCTCGCGGGCGCGCTGGCCGCCTGCGGGCCCACCGCGATCCCCGGGCCGCCGTCTCCCTCGCCGGAGCCGATGCCCGGCGCCACGCCGCCGGCCACGCCGGACCCCGCCGCCATCGAGGCCGAGCTGCGGCGCGCCACCGTCCCCGCCTCCGCGCGGCAGGTGAACTTCGGGTGGATGCTGGACGAGGCCGGCGCCCGCTTCTCCGGGCGGGGCGTGGCCCGCTACGTGGCCCCCGGCCGCGTGCGCCTGGACCTGTTCGGTCCGCGGGGGGAGACGTACCTGGCCGCCGCGCTCGTCGACGGCGAGCTGCGCGCGCCGCCCGCGCTGCTGGAGCGGTTCGAGCTCCCGTCCCCCGCGCTGCTGTGGGGCGCCGTGGGCGTCATCGCCCCGCCGCCGGACGCGCGGCTGCTGGAGGGCACCGCCCGCGGCGGCGAGACCACGCTGCGCTACCAGGCGGGCGACGACGTGCTGGAGTACCGCGCCCGCGGCGGCCGCCTGCAGTCCGTTCGCCGCAGCCGCCGGGGCGCCGTGGCGGAGTCCATCGACCTCACCTGGAACGAACAGGGCGTGGCCCGCGCGCAGTACCGCGACTGGGCCGCCTACCGCACGCTCAACCTGACCACCGAGTCAACCACCGATGTTGCGCAGTTTCCTGAAGAGACCTGGCGCCCGGCGGGCGCGTAGCCTGGCGCTCCCCCTGCTGGCGCTGCCGCTGCTGGCGGGGTGCATGTACAGCTTCACGGGCGGCGGGCTTCCCGGCCACGTGAACCGCGTGTACATCCAGCCGTTCGAGAACGAGACGCCGTACCAGAACCTCACGTCAGACCTGCTGCGGCAGATGCAGGACCGGCTGCCCGGGAGCCTGGGCGTGCGCCTGTCGTCGGAGCAGACGGCGGACGCCGTCGTCCGCGGCACCCTGCGCTCCGCTGAGGAGCAGACCACCAACTTCGACCCGCAGCCGGACCCCACGGGGCGCATCCAGCGGCTGGAGGCGCGCGTGCAGGTGAGCTTCGACGCCGAGATCTACGACGTGCGCAACGACCAGGTCCTGTGGCGAGGCAGCGGCCTCACCGCCATCGGCAACTTCGAACCCGGGCGCGAGGACGTGGACGACGGCCGGGCCAAGGCGCTGGAGCAGGTGGTGCAGAAGATCGTGGAGGGAGCGCAGTCGCAGTGGTGACGGACGCGCTGCGCATCGCCTCGCGCGGCAGCGAGCTGGCGCTCTGGCAGTCCCGCACAGTGCAGCACGCCCTGCGCGCCGCCGATCCCGCCCTGCGGGTGGAGATCGAGGTCATCAGGACGACGGGCGACAACATCCAGGACGTCCCGCTGGCCAAGATCGGCGACAAGGGGCTCTTTACCAGGGAGCTGGACGCCGTCCTCCTTTCCGGCGCCGCGGACCTGGCCGTCCACTCGCTCAAGGACGTCCCCACGCGCCTGCCGGAGGGCCTGGCCCTCGCCGCCGTCACCGCGCGGGAAGACCCGCGCGACGTGGTGATCCTCCCGCCCGGGCGGCGCGGCGGACTCTATTATCTGAAGTCCGGCGCGAAGGTGGGGACCAGCTCGCTCCGCCGCCGTGCGCAGCTGCAGGCGCTGCGGCCGGACCTGGACGTCACCGACCTGCGCGGCAACCTGAACACGCGCCTGGCCAAGCTGGACGCCGGCGCGTACGACGCCATCGTCCTGGCCGCCGCGGGCGTCCTGCGCCTGGGGTGGGCGGACCGCGTGTCGCAGTACCTGGACGTCCCCGGGTGGCTCCCGGCGGCGGGGCAGGGCGCGCTGGCCGTCGTGGCGCGCGCGGACCGGGCGGACGTGCTCGACCGGCTCCGCCCGCTGCACGACGCCGCCACCGCCGCCTGCACCCTGGCCGAGCGCGCCCTGCTGCGGTCGCTGGAAGGCGGGTGCCAGGTGCCCATCGGCGCGCTGGCGGCGCTGGAGGGAAACGCCGTCGTCCTCCACGCCCTGGTGGCGGACCTGGACGGCCGCCGCATCCTCCGCGTGCAGGAGGTGGGGGGGATGGACGACGCCGGGCTCGTCGGCCGGCGCGCGGCGGACGCGCTGCTGGCCAGGGGCGCGGGAGAGATCCTGGAGAGCATCCGCGCCGCGTTCACGCCCCAGCCCCCGGCGCCGTGAAGACGCCCATCCATCCGTCGGAGAAGGTCCTGGCGCGCCACGAGGTGCTGCACCGCTTCGGCGGCGCGCGCTGCGGGCGCATCGTCTTCACCAACGGCGTGTTCGACGTCCTGCACCGCGGCCACGTGGAGTACCTGTACGCCGCCCGCGCCCTGGGCGACGCGCTGGTCGTCGCCGTCAACACGGACGCATCTACGCGGCGGCTGGGGAAGGGGAGCGAGCGGCCGGTGAACCCCGAGGCGGACCGCGCCTTCGTCCTCGCCGGCCTGGCCTGCGTGGACGCGGTGACGCTCTTCGACGAAGACACGCCGCGCGAGCTGATCGCCGCGCTGCTGCCGGACGTGCTGGTCAAGGGCGGCGACTACACCGTGGAGACCGTGGCCGGCGCCGCGGAGGTGCTGGCGGCCGGCGGACGCGTGGAAATCATCCCGCTCACGCCGGGGCGGTCCACCACGTCCATTCTGGAACGAGCGAGGAGGGGAGGGGAGGATGGCTGACGATTCCATGCACACGCCCCGCGCGGACGGCCGCGCGCCCGGCGAGCTGCGTCCCGTCACGCTGGAGCGCGGGGTTGGGCTGTACGCCGAGGGCTCGTGCCTGATCACCGCCGGGCGCACGAAGGTGCTTTGCACGGCCTCGGTGGAGCAGGGGGTTCCGCCCTGGCGCAAGGGCCGCGGCGAGGGATGGGTGACGGCGGAGTACTCCATGCTCCCGCGCGCCACCAGCACCCGCAACCGCCGCGAGCGCAAGGAGGTGGGCGGGCGCACCCAGGAGATCCAGCGGCTGATCGGCCGCTCGCTGCGAGGCTGCGTGGACATGGCCGCCATGGGCGAGTGGCAGATCACCATCGACTGCGACGTCCTGCAGGCGGACGGCGGCACCCGCACCGCCTCCATCACGGGCGGCGCCGTGGCGCTCTACGACGCCTGCACCTGGCTGCAGCAGCGCGCCGGGCTCGCCGCCTCGCCCTTCCGCCACTTCGTCGCGGCGATCAGTGGCGGCATCGTGGACGGCCAGGTGGTGCTGGACCTGGACTACGTCGAGGACGTGCGCGCCGAGGTGGACCTGAACGTGGTTGCGCGCGAGGGCGGGGGACTGATCGAGGTGCAGGGCACGGGCGAGCACGGCGACTTCACGCCCGCGCAGCTGGCGTCGCTCGTCAGCCTGGCCTCCGGCGCCGTCCGCGAGCTCAACGCCCGCCAGCGCGCCGCGGTCGGGGGATGACGCGCGTCGTCGTCGCCACGCGCAATGCGGGGAAGGTGCGGGAGATCCGCGGGATCCTGGCCGCGCACCCCGGCTGGGAGGTGGTGGGGCTGGACGACCTCGGCATCCCCGAGTCGCCGGAAGAAGACGACATCGAGGGATACGAGACGTTCGAGGAGAACGCTCTCGCAAAGGCGCGGTATTTCGCCGCGAAGACGGGCGAGCTGGCACTCGCGGACGATTCCGGCCTCTGCGTCGACGCCCTCGACGGCCGCCCCGGCGTCCGCTCCCGCCGCTTCGCCGCGGTAGACGAGGCGCGCGGCGAGCGGCAGGACGAGGCCAACAACCGCCACCTGCTCACGCTCCTGGCAGGCGTGCCGGACGAGCGCCGCGCCGCGCGGTACGTCTGCGCCGCCGCGGCCGCCTGGCCGGACGGGCGGGAACTGGTGCGCACCGGCAGCTGCGACGGCGTGATCCTGCGCGAGCCCCGCGGCACCGGCGGCTTTGGCTACGATCCGCTGTTCTACGTGGAAGCGGAGAACCAGACCTTCGGCGAGTTGCCCGCGGAGCGAAAGAACGCGCTCAGCCACCGCGGCCGTACCGTCCGGGCCCTGGTGAATGCGCTGGCGTGACGATGACCGCCCGCGATTCCCTATTCCCTATTCCCTATTCCCTATTCCCTATTCCCTATTCCCTGCCGTCTCGGGGTTGACGAACACCGCCTGTTTGCCTAGTTTTTGACGTTCTGGACCGGGGCGTAGCGCAGTCCGGTTAGCGCGCCTGCTTTGGGAGCAGGAGGTCCCCGGTTCGAATCCGGGCGCCCCGACTGAGAGCAGGAGCGAATCAGGCGCCAGTAGCTCAGTTGGATAGAGCAACGGCCTTCTAAGCCGTAGGTCGCTGGTTCGAATCCAGCCTGGCGCGTCAGCTAAGTTGAGCCCCTGCCGTAGCGTACGGTGGGGGTTTTTCTGTGGATATGTTGAGTTCGGCGGCTCCGTCCTTCACGGGTGATCCGGTGCAGGGTGCGCGTCGTACCGGTTCGCCGGCAGGCCGGGTCACGTCTCCACGTCGCAGCAGCCGGCGGAAGTGCCGACGCGCCCCACACGTGCTCGCCGTGCGCCCTGGGCCACCGAGATCTGGCCCGCGCGGACGAGGCGCAGGTACCAATCGATCGCGTTCTTTCTGGCTCAATGTCAGCAAGTCCTCTCTCCGGGAGCGGGGTCCACTCACATCGTGGTGAACAGATCCCGAAGGAGGACATTTCTTACTTCCCGCGGCGGCGGACGGTTCGAATGCACGTTACACTTTCCCTGTCACCCCACTTGCGCGATTCCGCATCCTTTTACAGATTTGTGGCCTGTCGTACAGACCGGCTGTTCGGCGGACTTGAAAGCACACGGTGAGCGTAGCTCAGTCGGTTAGAGCGCCGGATTGTGGTTCCGGAGGTCGCGGGTTCGAACCCCGTCGCTCACCCCTTCACGCAGGACTGCGGACCCCCGCGAGGCGATCGCGGGGGTCCG
>DATABT010000623.1:0-2263 GCA_036259455.1 Longimicrobium sp.
CTCTTCCGAACCTGGTTTCCATGCGCTTTCGCCGAATGCCGCCCGTTGCCGCGTGGGTCCTGGCCGCCCTTCTGGTCCCCGTCCTGTGCTCCGCGCAGGCCTCGTCGGCGGCGCACGGGTCGCCGTCGTGGGCGCGGGACGTGGCGGGTCTGTCGGTGAACAGCCTGGTGGGCGGCCTGTCCGCCGGGCTGGCGCAGTCCGCGCGCGGAGGCTCGTTCCGCGACGGTTTTACGCGCGGCGCGGCGGGCGGGGCGGGCGTGTACGCCGGCAAGCGCATCGCGGTGGAGCGGTGGCCGGGCGCCGGGCTGCTGGGGCGCCAGGTGGCCTCGGTGGGCGCGTCCGTGGTGTGGAACGCGGGGAGCGGACGACCGTCGCTGGAGCAGGTGGCCCTTCCCGCCGGCCCGGTGCGGTTCTACGTGCGCACTTCGGGGACCGGCCCGCGCGTGCAGGCGCGCGTGGACGCCCTTTCGCTGGCGGCCACGGCCTACGCGTTGACGCGGCCGGAGCTGGCGTGGGACGCGGAGCGCAGCCTCTCGTCCGGAACGATGGTCTTTCTGGCGCGGGACCACTCGATGCGCCTCGCGGGCGAGCACGCGGCCGGGGTCGCGTACCCGGGCACGGTGGTCCTGGGCGCCGTCCGCGCGACGGATGCGTATTCGCTGGCCGAGTACTTTGCCCACGAGCGCATCCACGTCATCCAGGCGGACCAGATGTTCCTGGGCGTGGGGCGCCCGCTGCAGGAGGCTGCCGCCGCGCGGGTGCCGGGCGGCAGGGCGTTCAGCCGCTGGGTGGACGTGGACGTGACCGCGGCCGCCCTGGCGGGACTCGCCAGCCTCCTCCCCATCCAGCCGCACGAGCGGCCCTGGGAAGTGGAAGCCATCTACATGGCCCCCCGATGAAGGCCGCCCGGCGGGCCGTTCTCCTGGCCCCGCTGCTGGCTGCGGGGTGCATCGACTTTCTGCCGCTGTCCGGTCCCGGCGCGCCGGGAAAAGCGAGCTTTCACCTGGCCCTGGACAGCCGCAACTCCGGGCCGGGCGGCGCGGCCGACACGCTGCAGGTTTCGGGGCTGGCCCTCGCGGGCGGAGCCGCGGAGGGCCGCGACACCCTGCGGGTCGCCGGGCACGCCATTCAGCCGGCGCGCCGCGACGGCGAGGAATGGGGATACGGGGCCATCCTGGTCCTGGCACCCGGCGCGCTCGCGCAGCCGGTGGAGGTCGCGCTCCCCGTCCCCCCCGGCGTCCCGATGCCGCTTTCCCGGTTCACCGTGCTGAACACCACCCGGGCGGGCCCCGACACGCTCAGCCTTCACGCGGGTGCGGACCTGGTTCTGCCGGTGGAGCCCGGCGGCGCCGGCGCGCTGCCCGGTCCGTGGACCGGCAGCTGGGATCTGTTGATCGCGCGCGGAGCCGCCACCACCGCGGTTCGCAGCACCGCACCACCCCCGGAGCGCATCGTCGTCCCGGCGTCGCTGCTGCCGCACGACACCGCGTCGGTGATGCAGGTGGTGCTGCGGTCCTACCGGCAGTCGCACGTCGACGACGGCGACTCGCAACTGACCGTGGCGCTGACCGCCGAGCTGCGGTGGCGCGTGCGCATCCTCATCGAGGACCCCGGCGCGCACTGACGGGCGTGATGCGCAGCGCGCGGCGGAGGCCACCCCGGCCCGTCCATGTCCAGCCGCGCCGCCGCGTGCCCCGGCCGGTCCATCCATTGTCAGAGGAGCATGTGAGTTCCATTACGCGGCCGAACTCCTCTCCTGGAGGGGCAGCAGATCATGAGCCTCTACCAGGCCGACGCGCCCCGTATCATCGAAGCGGAACTGGACGCGCCCATACGCGCCAATGGTACTTTCTCCAGTACGCCAGGAACGTCTCCTGGTGATCTTCGACGATGACGAGTGCCCGCGAGACGTTCGGCTTGCGCATGCCGATCACCTCCCACACCCACGGCGCCGTTTCCTCGTCCCCGAGGGCGATCTTCACCTCCTCGTCGCCTTATATTAGAAAACGTGGACGTGGGGAGGGGTGTGCTCCTTGCCGCCCGGATACACCACGCCGTCGAATCCTCGCTCACGATGAATCTTGAGCATTGGATTTACCTATGGCCTTGGGATAATAAGTATAGGTTCATCGCGGATTTCGTTGCACGCACGAAGTCTGCGCCGTGAGCTGTCATTTCGAAGGAGGCGCCCACGAGGACTTGCCTCATGCAGGATCTTGTTGCGCCGACTGAGAAATCTACTCACCCACGCTCATGGCTGGCC
>DATABT010000624.1:0-4728 GCA_036259455.1 Longimicrobium sp.
CGAGGCTCCGGCAGCGTCGGCGTCGCTGATTCGGCACGCGCGTTCTTAGCGACTCTCTCACTGGAACAGTTCTCGACGGACGACCCCGTGCGGTTCCGCCGACGCCTTGATGAGGCGACTTCGCGCTTGCGGGACCATCTTCCTCCTCCAGCAAACTCATGGGGGCTCGCCAGGAAATGCGTCAACGTTTTCCTTCGGGACGCATTCTACAACTACTACCTGCGTACGGCCTTTGGCCTTGATCTCGCGGAAGCGTTGTATGAAGTGCCTTTGGACAACGTCGTTGCAACTGCTCTAAAGCGTGAAGGGCGCCCGGGACAGCTCCCGCAGTGGAACGGGCTCAGGCATTTGACGGCGCCCATGAGTGACCGCTTCCAAGGCTTTGCATCTGAGCTGGCTGCGAAGCGCGAGACTGCAAGGGTGCACCTCGACGCGATCTTGTGGACCCTGAACCGTTCCCAGCGTGGAGTGCGGCCAAGTACCTTGTCCTTTTAGAGTGTGTTGAGAAACCAGCAAGTCAGGTGGGTGTAATCGCTTGGCATGCCAAAGCGTAGATATCCAACCGACCTGAGCGATGCGCAGTGGGAGCTGCTCCGCCCGTTGCTGGAGAAGCCGAAGGAGCGGGGTGGAAGGCCCCGAAAATACCCCCTGCGCGAGATCGTCAACGCACTCAACTACCAGGCTCGCGCCGGGTGTAGCTGGCGCATGCTGCCGAAGGATTTTCCGCGCTGGGACAACGTGTACGACCACTTCCGTCGCTGGAAGCAGGACGGAACGCTCCAACAGGTGCACGACACGTTGCGCGACTTCGTGCGCGTCAGTGCAGGTCGCGAGGTGAGCCCGAGCGCGGCGATCATGGATAGCCAGACGGTTCGGACCACCGAAAAAGGGGGGTCCGTGGGTACGACGGCGGCAAGAAGATCACCGGGCGCAAGCGCCACATCGCTGTTGACACGCTCGGGCTGATTCTGGCGGTGGTCGTACACGCGGCCAACCTCCCCGATGCGAAGGGGGCTCGGCTCGTGCTCCAGAAGGTGCGGGGGCGTTTCCCGCGCCTGCAACGCATCTGGGTGGATCAGGCTTACACCGGCACCTTTCCGCTCTGGGCCTGGATGTTCGGCGGCTGGTTCGTCCAGATCGTTAAGCTGTTGGTGGGGCAGACCACCTTCGTAGTCCTACCCAAACGGTGGATCGTCGAGCGTACGTTTGCCTGGCTCGGCAAGTACCGCCGCTTGAGCAAGGACTACGAGGGCCTGCCCGAGAGCAGCGAAGCATGGATTCAGATCGCGATGATTCACCTCATGCTTCGCCGCCTCGCTCCGACGTGAGTTTCTCAACACACTCTTAGATCGTTACTGTGTGTAGCTGCCCAAGAACTCGTGTGGACATATCTCCGTGGAGTCGGCTTGCTCCGAAGACGTATGACCCCAGAGTGCGCTAGACCCAGCTGCTCACGCCGTCCTTGACACCCTCGCGCGGCACTACCATTCGTGCGATTGGAGCCGAAGCACGAGCCCACCCAGGAGCACTCGACGTGATCACCAGGCAGGACATGCTGCTGCAGGCGCTGCACAGCGCCCTGGAATGGACTGGCTCAGGCTCGCTGGAGCCGGACTGGGTGACCGGGCTCGGCGTCGTGCTGGGGTTGAGAGCGGACTAAACGGTGGAGATGGCGCAGCGGCTCCGGAAACACTCGCTATCGATGCTGCCCCTGCAAAGATTGGTCTGTGGCGCGGAACAGGACTCGCGGATCCATCCACCGTCCTTCCCGGGAGGCTGCAGGAAATGATTGCGAATCGCAAAGCGACGGTTCGAGGAATCGTGCTCCTGGTCTTCGACACCCTGCGCTCCGACTTCAGGACGCTCTGCGCGCGGCGCGGTGTGCCGCTGCCGGGGTTCGGCCGCCTGGCGGAGCTTGCATCCGTTCCGCTGCGGGCGCGCTGCGGGTCCTTCCCGACCATGCCGATGCGCACGGACCTGCTCACGGGACGGCTGAGCTTCCTTGGCGGGCGGTGGGCCACGCCGGCGGCGGACGAGCCGACGTTTCTCTCAGCCTGCGCACGGTCGGGCGTGCGTTCCTGCCTGGTCACGGACAACTACGTGATCGCGGCCCCCCAGTTGAATGGAGTCCTGCCGCGCTACTTCGACCACGTGAGCTTCCTGCGCGGCTACGGCAGCGATCCATGGGCCGTGCCTAGCGCGGGAGAGATCCAGGCAGCCCGGGAGAGGGCGCGGCTGCGCCCCTGCCGGAACCCGGCTTTCGAGGCACAGTTCGTCGCGAATGCCCGGTGCTGGGCGACGGAGGGAGGGGCGCCATACGAGCGGGTGTTCGCCGTCGCTGCAGACTGGCTGGCCGCTCTCTCGACGCACCCCCGGTTCCTGCTCTGGGTGGATGCGTTCGGGATTCATGAGCCATGGGTCCGGGCCGAGACTGCGGCGGATCCGGCTGAGCTGGAAGCGACGGTCGTGGTCCCCCCCTATGGCCTGCGCGGCGTCGTATCCCAGGCGCAACTCGATTCGCTGATGCGGGCGTACGCACTACGGATCGGTGAGATGGACCGGGCCCTGAAGCCTTTGCTGGACGGCCTAACGGAGGCCATGCGGGGCGGTGACGTGGCGCTGGTTACGCTGTCGGACCACGGGTTCCTCTTCGGAGAGTTCGGGGCGGTCGGCAAGCCGCCCGAAGTGGCCCTTCCGCCGCAACTCCACGCGCTGGAGTGCCGCGTATCCGTGAACCTTTCGGGGCCGTTCGGGAGCGCGGGCCGCGCGGTCCAGCCCCACGACGTGCATCACCTGTGCAGCGGCGCGCTCTCCGGTGGCAGGGAGATCCCCCTGCGGGATGTCCACGTGCTCGGTCGGAACACTCCGCGATCGAATCACCTCACCGTCGCGACCGACGACGGGATGGGATTCCTCCGGAAGACGGGAGATCGGTGCGTGAGCGAGGCGTGGATCCCCTGGCCGGCCCTCGACCCTCGGCTTCGCCTGGAGGAGCACCCGGAACGGGAGATCGACACGGGTGTGTTGCGCTCGCTTCGCCATGGCCTGGGGGTGCCGCACAGCCCATGGATCACACCGTTCGTCGATTATCTGGAAAAGCGGACGGCTTGAGCTGCCCGCCCGGGCGGTCTCCGCGCCGGGCGGCGCAGGTCAGGGCGAGCAGGGCAGCGTGGCTTCCTAGCTCGCGGGTGGCCTCGCCTGCCGATCCTGGCGCACCTGGACGAGAGGTACACTGGAGATTGGGCAGGTGAGGCGTGCCGCGTCGATCCCCTTCCAGAACCCCTCTTCGACGGCGCGGCACGCTGGGAGCCCGGGAGCCGCGGCCCAGTTCCGGAGCCTGCCGATCACGCCGGCGTCGGCAAGGTTCCCGACGCGGCTGCGTTCCTCGTAGGCGGTGAAGCAGCAGGGATAGATGTCGCCGGAGGGCACCACGGACCACATGCGCCGCGAGTGCAGGAGGCACGATTGGCTACGGTCGGTACCGTACTGGGCCAGCAGGTCGAACGGGTCGTTGAGGGTCAGGGATTCGAAGCGCGATGCGAACCCTCGCTCGCGGAGCCGGCCGGCCAGCGCCGCAAGCTCGGCCGGCCATGTGCCCCAGTCCACGGGGAAGGTGATGCGGGCTCGGCCATCCGGCTGCAGGGGGATGAGCCGTACCTTGCGGACGCCCATTTCTCCCGCGCGCTGAAGCAGCGTCTCGGTCTCGGAGGTCGCACCCGGTACCAGCAGGACGCTCAGACCGGCAGAACAGCCGGCAGCCGTGAGATCCGCGACCAGCGAGACGACATCGTCGAAATCCGGTGCATTGCGCCCAGCCGTGCTTTCGTGGATCGGTCTCGTCGGACCGTAGAGGCTGAACCAGGTATGCTCCAGCCGAGCGAGCAGGTCGCTGCCGATGCGTCCATTCAGGGCGAGCTTGCCGTTGGTAACGAGGCGGACGCGGAACTCGCGGTCCAGCGCCGAACCGAGGATCTCGCGGAACGCGGGGTGGGTCGTCGGCTCGCCGCCCGTAAGGGTGACATGATGGATGTCCAGAACCTCCGCTATTCCGAGCGCAGCGGCCGCGATGCCCGGGGCCATGGCCGTGCCGGCGTCGGGCCCGCCAAAGACATAGCAGTGGCGACACTGCAGGTTGCAGCGCTCGGTGAGGAGCAAGAACAGACTGTCCCCGCGGCCGCTCATCCGGTCTCCATGAGGGTAGCGGGGCTCGCCCTTATCCCGCGCAGCTTCTTCACCCCGTGGGCGATGATGGGGAGGAGCCCCTCCCGGTAGCGGTTTGCCATCGCAGTGGAAGCGTAGCGCATCGGACTTCGCCTCAGCACGCACCGACCGCCGGACCGGAGCTGGTCGACTAGGCTGCCGAGAGGCACGAGCGCCGCGTGGGCACCCGGGCCGAGCAGGTGCTCCAGCGTAGCCGGCTCGAGAAGCCGCTCCGCATCGCCGACGTCCGCGGGGTTGGCCCTGCCCACCTTGATCCGGTAGGCGCACCGGGCATCGACGCCGTACTCGTGCTCCAGCCATGCGGTGACCATGGCGTACGACGAAAGCGCCTGGCCGCGCAGGAGAGCGACGTTCCTGGCCAGCGCGAAGAAGAACTTAGCGGCCGCGTAGGAGCCTGCCGCGGAAGCGGAGTTCGGATGTGCTTCCAGCGTGACGGACCATTCCATCGCGTGGATGGCTGCCCAGAACAGGAGGAACCGGGGGGGGGCCGCGTCGACGCTTCGCTCG
>DATABT010000625.1:0-2788 GCA_036259455.1 Longimicrobium sp.
CGCCGCGGGACGAGATGCTCACCCGCACCGTCTGCATCACCGCCGGCAAGGGGGCGCTCAACCCGCGCGTGCTGGAGTGCCCGGGATGGCCGGAGCACTACACCGACACCGGCGGCGTGCACACGCACGTGCGCCAGCCGGAGGACTTTCGCGGCAAGCGGGTGCTCATCGTGGGCGGCGGCGACTCGGCCGTGGACTGGGTGCTGGGGCTGCGCGGCATCGCGCGCGAGATCACGCTCATCCACCGGCGCGACGAGTTCCGGGCGCACAGGAGCAGCGTGGAGGAGATGCGCACAGCCGCGCGCGAAGGGCACGTGGCCATCCGCACCCCGTTCGAGGTGCGCGAGATCCACGGCGACGGCGGGTGCGTAGCGCGCGTGACGCTCGTGAACAACGAGACCGGCGAGGCGGAACCGATGGACGTGGAGGCGGTGATCGCGCTCCTCGGCTTCAAGCCGGACCTGGGTCCCATCGGCAACTGGGGGCTGGAGCTGGAGCGGAACTCCATCAAGGTCACGCCGCTGATGGAGACGAACCTGCCCGGCGTCTATGCCGCGGGCGACGTGACCCACTATCCCGGCAAGCTGGAGCTGATCGCCACCGGGTACGGCGAGGCCGCCATCGCCGTCAACAACGCCGTGCACCGCCTGAACCCCAAGGCCCGCGTGAACCCCGGCCACTCGACCAACCTGAAGGTGTTCAAGCAGGAAGATTAAGATTAACGAGATGCAGGGAATAGTCTCTGACCGATGAAATCCGTCGCAAGCGCGTCAAGATTTTTCGCGAGGTGCCGCTAAGTTCTTGAAAATGCTGGTGTTCACCTGTCCTAATCGGAGCGGGTACAAACGCCCGTGTTTGGCTGCCGGTCGCGTGAGGGATGCGCGCCCGCAGGGCCGAGAAACCGGCGCGGATGCACGAGCAAGCGGGAGCGTTCCGCAGCCGGTGAGCGCCGGGGGCTCGGCGCCGTTGGCAACGGTCGTATCGTTGCCTACGGCGCGCGCAGCCCGGCCCGGAGCGCAGCGTAGGGACACGCCCTCATCCGCCGTCGTCCTTTTTGGTTCCGGCTACGCCGGGTTAGGGAATAGGGAATAGCGGACTGGATACGTTCGGTACTCTCGTAAATCTCAGCACCGCCGCTGTCATTCTGAGGCCCGACCACATCGCACTCTGCCCTTCGCGCGACAGGTTGCAGGGCCGAAGAATCTACTCTCCGCTACCGCGCGGCCGGACGCGGCAGCCCGCGCCACACTCGCGGCCCGCGAAATCGCCGGACAGGCCGGCCCGGGGCGCGACGACGGGCCACGACGACGCGGACGGTAGATTCCTCGGTCGCGCGCCGGCTTTCTGGTACGGGTGTGCGCTCCCTCGGAACGACAATTTGGAGGCTCGATGATCACCCGCCTGGAGTGTCCTTACGCACCAACCCCATCCCGGCTACCGCGAACCGTGCCTTACCACCCCTCCCCCGAAGTTGGGCAGGGCTGTTTCATTCAACGTGAACGAAGTAAACTGTCTCGTCGTATCCTGAAAGTCGACGTACCCCCCCCAGGATCGAGGAGCGGATGACTATCCTGCAAGCGTTCGAAACCATCCCGGAGTTCCGGACCGCAAAGGGCAAGCGTCACGACCTGTCCTTTGTCCTTACGTGCCTGTTGCTGGGCAGCTTGAGTGACTGCAAGTCGTGGCGCGACCACGGCAGCTTCGTCCATCGCCACCGCGAGGCGCTTCTCGCACGTTTCCGCCCGCCCAAGGATCGCCTTCCCTCCTACTCCACCCTGCGCCGCGTTGCCCTCGGCCTCGACTTCGACGCCCTCAGCCAGGCATTTCTCACCTGGGCGCGTGAGCACGTCAGCTTCGAACCCGGCGAGTGGCTGGCGATCGACGGGAAGAGCCTCGCCGGAACCTCGATCCATCCGGGCGATGCGCGGCAGAACTTCACCGCCCTCGTTTCCCTCTATGCCCACAAGCGCGGGGTCGTGCTCCAGATCGATGCCTACGAGAACAAGCTCGAAAGCGAGGCGCATATCGTCGAGGCCATCCTTGCCGACACCGAGCTCACCGGGGCAGGAGTGACCGCGGACGCGCTGCACTGCCGAAAAAAACATGCTCCGTCATCCGCCAAACCGGTGCTGACTACCTGATCGCTCTCAAGGCAAATCAGCCCCACCTCTTCACGGCGGCAGAACTCCTCAGCAAGACCACGCCCAACAGTACCTTCACTCAGACGGAGCACACCCGCGACCGGGTGACTACACGCACCGTTCGGGTATTTACCGCACCTGCACACGCCCCGTTCTGCGACTGGCCGGATCTCGCGACCGTCGTTTCAGTCCACCGTTCGGGCACCCGGCGCGGAAAGCCGTGGGCCGAGCACATGTTCTACATCAGCAGCTGCCTCATGGAGGCAGCCGCTTTCGCCGAGGTGATCCGCGGCCACTGGCAGATTGAGAACGGCCTGCACTGGGTCAAGGACGCCATCCTGAAGGAGGATGCGTGTACTACGCAGGCCGGAAACGCACCGCAGAACCTGGCACTCCTGCGCTCGCTCGCGGTCACCCTCTTTCGCTTGGCGGGTCATTACTCCATCAAGAATGCGATCCGCCGCTTCGCCCACGATATCCCCGCCACCCTCAAACTTCTTGAATGAAACAGCCCTGCCCAACTTCGGGGGAGGGGTTGTTTGCAAGGTCCGAGTGGCTACGGATAATCCAGCGCGAGCCGCGGCCGCCCCCTGATCCTGCCGAAGCACATTCGAAGGTCTCCTCCCGCGCGGAGCGGGGAAGGGGTC
>DATABT010000626.1:0-8305 GCA_036259455.1 Longimicrobium sp.
ATCGGCGTTGAGCGGATGACGAGCATCGCCTGGCCGCCGGGAAGGAAGCGCGGGCTCTCGTACGCCAGCCCCGCCTCCGGGCGCAGCGTGGCCACGGGGGGGCGCGGGCGTGGATGCACGCGGACGGCGGGGACGTCCTCAGGATCCCGCTGCAGCAGCCGGCGGCGGGCGGCCTCCTCCGCGCTGTCCGCCCCCGGCTCTTCCGTCCGCCAGACCACCACGCGGCTGAGCGCGGCCGACGATGCGCGCAGCGTCACCGCCACGTGCCGGCCGTCCGGCGAGATGGCGGGGTCGCCGGTGCTCCACCACAGGCGCTGCACCGTGTCGCCGGGGACTAGCCCCGCCTCCGTCAGCTGGCGCCGGGCCTCCAGCGCGTGGGCGGTCACGTCGACGGTAAAGAAGCCGTACATCTCTTGCGGAGTGCCGCCGTAGACCCCCGCGAACGCCGCATCGAACGAGCGGCCCTGCCGCGCGCTCATCCGCCGCCAGAGCAGCACCAGGCTCTCCTCCCCCTGCCGCTGCGCCAGCCACTCCAGGAACGCGGAGCCGGCCAGGTACGCCATCCCCGACGCCTGGTACGGTCCGGACTCCGCGCTCAGCTGGCCGTACGAAGGGAGGCGGCCTTCGATAGCCCACTGCCGCAGCACCGCCGCGCGGGCCACCCCGTGCGGACGGCCGCTGCCGGTCAGCCGGCCCTCCACGTACGTCGCGTAGCCCTCCTTGACCCACCGCGGCGCCTCCGCCAGCGGCCCCACCCCCCGCGGGTCCACGAACGAGACGAAGCGCCGCAGCGGGTTGCGGCTGGGGCGGGTAAGGTGGGCAATGTGGACGAACTCGTGGATCAGCAGCTGCTCCACGAACGAGCGCGTGTGCCCCAGCGCGGAGCGGGCTTCGGGCGGGGTGGGGTAGAGCAGGATGTACGGCGTGCGCAGGAACGAGAACGCGCTCCCGTTCGCCTCGCCGGCGGGGTTGTCGACCACGACCGTTACCCGCCGCCGCGGCGCACTCCCCACCGTTGCCGCCACCACGGAGCGGATGCCCTCCAGCCGCGAGACCACGTCGCGCGTCCACGTCTCCAGCTCCGCGGGATAATGGACGTCGAAGTGCTCCGTGCGCAGGGTGCGCCAATCCAGCCATGGGCGCGTGGTCTGCGCGCGCAGCGGCTGCGCGAGCGCGAGGGCGGACAGCGCCGCGAAGAGGAGCAGTCGACGGAGCATGCGGAGCGGGGCAGCGGCGATCAGGTGGACTGGCGAACGGCGGGTGCCGGCGGATTACCCGGCAAATCGCGGGCGTGTTTCATCGGATCATCGGAAACGGGCACGGCGAGCCCGTTCCGTGACGCCGGCGCCGGGCCGCGCCGAATGAATCGCGGCAAAGAAAACGTGATGGCCGCCTGCGCGGACCGTTCATCCGGGCGCGGCCATGCTGCACGAACGCGGCCTCCGCGCAGACGAAGCCGGTTTGCGGGGCGTTCCGCGGTTGTGGCGGCGGAGCGGCGGATTCAGCCGCTCCGGCGTTGTCCGTCGTTCTGCTCGTTCGCCGGCGCCGCGCCGTGGCGGTTGATATCGCTGGCAGAGAATACGTGATGGCCGCCTGCGCGGACCGTTCATCCGGGCGCGGCCATGCTGCACGAACGCGGCCTCCGCGCAATCGAAGCCCCGCGGGGTTTGCGGGGGCTTTCCGCGGTCGTAGCGGCGGCGCGGCGGCCTCAGCCGCTCCGGCGCGAGGCCGGCCGCTCATTCAGGGGGTATCCTTCACCACGTGCGGCCGCAACTGCGCCAGCACCGCCGCCGTATCGTCCGCGACGATGAGGACGATGTCGCCGTCCTCCATCATCTCCAGCGCGCGATCGACGGCGTCGGGCTCGTGGAGCACCGCCTCCCAGCGATCGGCGGACAGACCGCCGTCCTCCAGCCCCTCGCCGATGAGGCGGGCCACCTCGCCCGCCGCGCGGCCGCGCAGGTACTTCGGGTGCTCCTTCGCGATCACGTAGTCCAACCCCGCCGCCGCGCGCCCCAGCTCGCGCAGGTCGTCGTCGCGCCGGTCACCCGGCATGGTGACCAGCCCGATGCACCGCCGCGCCCCCGACCGCCGCGCGAAATCCGCCAGCGCGCGCACCGCGGCCGGGTTGTGCGCGTAGTCCACCACCACGCGGCCGCGGGCGGTGCGCAGCACGTTCATCCGCCCCGGCGTGGCCGCGTCCGTGGAAGCGAAGGTGGCGAGCCCGGCGCGGATGTCCTCCATCTCCAGACCCAGGCAGTACGCCGCCGCCACCGCCGCCATCGCGTTCTGCGCCTGGAAGCGCGCCGCGCCGCCCAGCGTCAGCGGCACATCCTCTACCGCCACCACGGCGGTGCGGCGCGCGCCGTGGCGGATGACGATCGACTCGAGGTCACCTTCGTCCTCCAGCACCACCGCGATTCCGCCGCGGGCGACGTGCGCCGCCACGTGCGGATTGCCGGCCTCCGCCGAGAAGAGCACCGCCGCGCCCGGCGTCCGTTCGCGCATCTCCAGGACCAGCGGGTCGTCCGCGTTCAGCACCGCGTGGCCGCCGGGCCTCACGGAGGCGGGGATGAGCTCTTTCACGTCCGCCAGATGCCCCAGGGTGTGAATGCCGCGCATTCCCAGGTGGTCGGACGACACGTTGGTCACCACCGCCACGTCGCAGGCGTCGAAGCCCAGGCCGGAACGCAGGATGCCGCCGCGCGCCGTCTCCAGCACCGCCACCTCCACGCGCGGGTCGCTCAGCACCATGTCCGCCGCCATGGGGCCGGTCAGGTCGCCCTCCAGCAGCAGGTGCTCCTGGTGATAGACACCGTCCGTGGTGGTGAACCCCACGCATCGCCCCGTCCGGCGGAAGAGGTGCGCGATCAGCCGTGTGGTCGTCGTCTTTCCATTCGTCCCCGTCACCACGATGACGGGAATGGTGGATTCGCTCCCCGGCGGGTAGAGCATGTCCAGAATGGCCCCGGGGACGTCGCGCGGCGTGCCCGCGTCGGGGTCCGTGTGCATGCGGATGCCGGGCGACGCATTGACCTCGACGATCGCGGCGCCGTTCTCGTCGAAGGGGACGGAGATGTCGGGGGTGAGCACGTCCACCCCCGCGACGTCCAGCCCCACCGCCGCCGCCGCCAGCTCGCACAGCGCCCGGTTGCGCGGATGGATCTCGTCCGTCCGGTCCACCGACGTGCCGCCCGTGGAGATGTTGGCCGTCGCGCGCAGGCTCACCATCTCTCCGCTGGCGGGAACCGAATTGAGCGTGAGGCCGCGTCTGGCCAGAAACTGCTCCGTCAGGGCATCCAGGGGCAGGGGAACGTGGGTGTACGCGGGGCGCGAGTCGTCGCGCGCCGGATTGCGGTTCTCCTCTTCCGCCAGCTCGCGGATGGTCCGCCGTCCATCCCCCACCACGTGCGCCGGCACCCGTTCCGCCACCGCGACCACGCGTCCGTCCACCACCACCACCCGGTGGTCGCGCCCGGCGACGTAGCGCTCCACGATGACCGCAGGGTGCTCGGCACTGGCCACGGGCCAGGCGGCGCGCACGTCGTCTTCCGAGTCCAGCCGGCCGCTGATGCCGCGGCCGTCGTTGGCGTCCAGCGGCTTGGCCAGCACGGGAAAGCGCAGGTCCCGCGCGATCCGCAGCACCTCGTCCAGCGTCTTCGCCACGCCGCCGCGGGGGACGGCGAGGCCGATGCGGTCCAGCAGGCGCTTGGTGCGGTCCTTGTCGCTGGTGATGTCGGTGGCGATCACGCTGGTGCGGTCCGTCATCGTCGCGTGGATGCGGCGCAGGTTGCGGCCCAGGCCCAGCTGCACCACGTGCTCCCCCGGCGCGCGGCGGACCGGGATGCCGCGGCGCCGCGCCTCCGCGATCAGCACCGTGCTCGTGGGTCCGGGATGCACTTCGAGGTACAGGGCGCGCAACGCATCCACCACCCGCTCCGTCCGCGGATCGTCGCCGCGCAGGCAGGCGCGCACCATCGCCTCCGCGTCGTACACGGCTTCGACCCCCACCTCCGGCTCGGCGTACCCCATCACCAGCACCGGCAGGTCGTCCGGACCCTGCTCCAGGACGCGGCTGAACTCCACGGGCGACCCCGCCAGCCGCTGCAACTCCACCGCCGCGTGGCGCACCGCTTCCGGCCACGACGCGTCACCCCGCAGCGGCGCCGTCCCCGGGAGCGCATCCCCCAGCCGTGCCACGAAACCTTCCGAATCCGCCACCGTCGTCCCGGCGAGCGCGCCGGTCTCCACCTCGCACGCCACCACCGGCTCCGGCGACCACAGGTTGCGGCCGCGCAGGGCGCGCACGCCGCGGACACGCAGGTCGTCGGCAACGTCGGCGAGGGCCGGGAGGGGCGCGGGATCGGTCATGGCGGCGCGATGCAAGGCGGGTTCGTGATGTGGGGACGATGCAAAGCCGCGGCCCGACGGTGGCCGGCCGTGATTCCGTCCGAAGTGCCGGGGTTCAGCTCATCGATGCGCGTCGTCGCGCGGGGGTGCGGGCGGGGTGGCGGGAACGGAGGATTGCGGACCGCGCGGGCGCTCGGTGCAATCGATGCGGCGCGCGTAGCGGCGGTCCTGCCCGGCGCCGTTCGCCTGCCGCGGCTCCGGGCCATCCTGGGGCGTGTCGTGCTGGTTCATGCGGAACCGGAGCCGGCTGGGAGGGATGCACCGACCGTACACCACGGATGGAGAGCATGCCTCATGCCGCGGCCGGAACACCCGCACGCGGCGAGGCTCTCGCGTAAGTGACAGGTTGACAACCGCTTAGACGCGCGGTAGATTGGTGGCACTTCGACATGACAGAGAGTTTCTCTGTTTGAGCCGATAGTCTTGAAGCCGGGGACTGATCCTGCAGCGGACGTGGAGTCCTGATCGACACCGCGAAAGCTACGGGGATGTCACCCATCGATACCTGCGTATCTGGCTTCGAACACAGCTCTCTGTCGTGTCCTGGTCGCGGGGTGGAGCAGCCTGGTAGCTCGTCGGGCTCATAACCCGAAGGTCGCGGGTTCGAATCCCGCCCCCGCTATGTGTGAATCGAAGCGCCTCCGTACCGTCCACCGGTGCGGAGGCGTTTTTCAAGGCAGAGTTCGCGGAGTTGAAAGGAGAGTGCGCAGAGGGACTCCGGCCGTCCTCCGCGTACTCTCTATTTTCCTCTGCATACTCTGCGTTCGAGTGCCCTTCCCCTTGCGCGCGCACCGGAAGCGGTTGTTTTGTTGTGACATGTACACTCGCATGATCGTCATGACCGCCGTGCTCGCGCTGGCGGCGGGGTGCCAGCCGCCCCGCGCCTCCGCGCTGGCGCCCGCGGGTCCGGAGATGAACGCGGGCGCGGAGGTGGACGGCGCGCTGCAGATGATCACCGTTGTCACCCCCGGCTGGGACGCGGTGGACGCCATGCTGCAGCGCTGGGAGCGCGACGCCCCCGGCCGGCCCTGGCGCCGCGTGGCCCCCGCCATCCCCGCAGCCGTGGGCCGCACCGGCCTCGCGTGGGGCGACGGGCTCCATCCCCAGCCCGCGCCGCAAGGGCCGGAGAAGCGGGAGGGAGATGGAAAGGCGCCGGCCGGCATCTTTCGCCTGAGCTCCGCGTTCGGCTACGCATCTCCCGCCGAGGCGGGGTTCATCCGCCTGCCGTACGTGCAGGCACACGCCGGCACCGAGTGCGTGGACGACGCGCGGTCACGCTTCTACAACCGGCGCGTGGACCGCGACACCATCCCCCGGCCGGACTGGACCAGCCACGAGGAGCTGCGCCGCGCGGACGAGCTGTACCGCTGGGGCGTGTGGGTGGACCACAACAGCGACCCGCCGCGGCCCATGCGCGGCTCCTGCATCTTTCTGCACGTGTGGGCCGGTCCGGGGGTGGCCACCAGCGGCTGCACCGCAATGGCGGAAGGCGATCTGCGCGAGGTGCTGGCCTGGCTGGACCCGCGGGCCCGTCCCGTGCTGGTGCAGCTTCCGGCCGTGCAGTACGCGCGCCTGGAGACCGCGTGGGGACTGCCGTGAGGGGCGCCGCCAGCGTTATCGGCGGCTTGCGTGTCTGGTAGGGAAGGCATGACCGACGAAGTGGCCCTGCTCGTGGAGCGCGCGCTCGCGGGAGACTCCGCGGCGGCCGACCGGCTGGTGCGGCTCCACATGGGTGCCGCGTACGCCGTGGCGCTGGCCGTCACGCGCAACCCGCACGAGGCCGAAGACGTGGCCCAGGACGCGCTGGTGCAGGCGCTGGAGCGGCTGGCCGACTGCCGCGACCCGCGCAAGTTCGGCGGATGGCTCATCCGCATCGTCCGCAACAAGGCCTTCAACCACCGCCGCTACCTGGGCATTCGCGCCGCCGAGCCGCTGGAGCACGCCGACGCCGCGCCCGGCGCCAGCACCCCGCTGGACGACGCCGAGCGCGCCCAGCTGCGCGAGCGTTTGAACGACGCCGTGGGCGAGCTGCCCCAGACCCAGCGCGAAGTGCTGCTGCTGCACGACCTGGAAGGCTGGAAGCACCGTGAGATCGGCGAGTCGCTCGGCATGCCCGAAGGCACCGTGCGCTACCACCTGTTCAACGCCCGGCGCGCCGTGCGCGGCCGCCTGAGGGCGCTGGTAGGCGAGGAGGAATGATGCAACCGGACCCGATCGACCTTTCACCGCTGGCGCTGCCGGACCTGCGCCGGGAGCGCATGGTGCGCACCGTGCTGGCCCGCGCCGTGGTCGCCCCCGCCGCGCGGGGCCCGCTGGGCGTGCTGGCCGGGTGGGCACGCCCAACGCTGGCCGCCGCCGCGGTGGTGGCCGCCGTCTCCGTCGGCGCGCTGGCGTGGTCCGGGGCCAGCCCGCCGGAGCCCGCGCCGCTCACCATCGCCGACGGGCTGCGGCTGCCGGAGCCCGCCGCCGACTGGATCGCCGAGAACCGTTCGCCCACCGAGGCGGACCTGCTGGAATCGTGGGACCCCTGAAGGGAACTTCCGTTGATGATGATCCACGTCAACACCGGCCGCGGAGGCCGCCGATGAACGCACGGAACCCGGGCCGCATGCGCATTGCGGGAATGGCGCTGCTGGCCGTCACCTTCGCGGTGGGGATGCTGGCCGGCACCGCGTTCGGCCGCGTGCTCAGCGCGCGCGAGCCCGACGCGCAGGTCGCCGCCGCCGGGTGCGAGGAGCGCGGCCCGCACCACATCTTCGACCGGCTGGACCTGTCTCCGGACCAGCAGACGCGCATCGACGGCATCATGACCCGGCGCCGCGCGCTCACCGACTCGCTGTGGCAGACGGACGGCGCCCGCATCCGCGCCGCCGTGGACAGCACCCGCGCCGAGATCCGCGCCGTGCTCACCCCCGCCCAGTCCGCGGAGTACGACCGCCTGCGCGCCGAGCGCGAGGAGAAGAAGCGGCGGGAGCGCGCCGCCCGCGACAGCGCCGCCATCACCCGCGCCTCCGCCGCGGGGAGCTGACGCCTCGAGGAACGGTACACGCACAACAACGGGGAGGGGACGGGATGGCGAAGGGGCGCACGTTCTTCATGGCGCGGTACCAGGACGCCACGCTGGCGCTGCTGCGGGTGATGGCCGGGCTGATGTTCATGCAGCACGGCGTGCAGAAGCTGTTCGGATGGCTTGGCGGCTGGCGCGGCGAGCCCGGCGCCACGGCCCCGCTCCTGTCGCAGTCCGGGCTGGCGGGCGTGCTGGAGGTGTTCGGCGGTCTCCTCTTCGTCCTGGGGCTGTGGACGCGCCCGGTGGCGTTCATTCTCTCGGGGATGATGGCGGCTGCCTACTTCCAGGCGCACGCGCCGGACGGCTTCTGGCCCATCCTGAACCGCGGCGAGCTGGCCGCGCTGTTCTGTTTCGTCTTCTTCTACTTCTCCGCCCGCGGCGCCGGCCCATACAGCGTGGACCGGATGATGGAGCGCCGCCGCTCCAACGCGCGCCTGGACTTCGCGCGCTGAGAAAAACGAGGTTCTTCGCCGATTTCGTTGCAGCGAGGCGGCGTCACTCCGAGGGAGGCGCCGCGCGATCGTGATGCGCGCGCTGGATTTGTGTGCGCCGGCCGGGAAATCTGCTCGCCCGCGCTGGTGGGCCGCGGGGATGCAGGAACCCGCCCGCACCGTGCCGCCGCGCGCACGGCGCCCTCGGCCGCACCGGCCGAGCGGGCGAGCCCCCGAAAACGGCAGAGATCCCGCGCGCACCTTCCCCGGAATGACGGTTCGCGGCGCCCGGGCGAGCTTGCGGCTGCGCGCTCCAACGAAAACCGCGATGAACCAGAAAAGCGAGGCCTCGCGCAGAGTCAGCAGCGTTGACTCTGCCCGGGGCATTTCTTTTGGC
>DATABT010000627.1:0-1559 GCA_036259455.1 Longimicrobium sp.
CGCACGCGCGCCAGCCTGGTGCGCGTGCGGGAGAGGGGTGAACCCGTGCCCTGGCCCGGCGCGGTCAGTCACCGCCGAACCTGCCGGAACCCACTCTCCCGCGCAGTTTGCGGGGAAGGGCCGGGGAGGGGGCGCTCACCCGGGCACCACACTCGCCACCGCGCTCGGAGCCCATCCAGGTGTATCCTCCCCTCCCGCGCGGTTTGCGGGAGGGGGTTGCGCGCTCTCGGGCGCCGCCGGGCGAGGGCCGCACTTTCGCTCTCCCGCACTTCCCCCTACCATTCCCCGGCACGGAACCCGCGGCGAGAACCGCCCCCGCGGGCCGGTGTACCGAAAGGCCGCCGCCGGGCCCCCCGGCGCTTCCAACGCATGATCCCGACGTCAGGTATAGCACGCCCATGGCCAAGACCAAGAAGAAGAAGCTCTCTCCCGAGGAGCAGCACCGACAGCTGGCCGACCAGGTACAGGCCATTCCGTACGTGGTCGAGGATTACAAGGCCAAGGGCAAGTGGTTCCGCGCCTGGGTGGTGCGCTACCTGGCCGGGCCCATGGTGCGCTTTCAGAAGCGAATGCTGGACAGGCAGCGCTACAGCGGCACCAGCGGCCAGAAGCTCAAGCAGGCCGAGCAGATGAAGCGGCATCTGGAGCAGCGCCGCAAGGCGATGGAGTTCATGCAGGGCGAGCTGCAGCGCCAGCAGAAGAAGGCGCAGAAGCGCAACAAGGCCCGTTAGTCCGCCCGCGCCGGGACCGCCACGCCGCCGCGCCCTCCGCTCACGGGGGGCGCGGCGTCCGTTTGCGCGCCGTCCACCCGGTCGCGCAGCACCGCCGCGCAGGGAAGCGCCGGCCACTCCTCCGCCGGCCACGTCTCGAACAGCCCCGCCCGGGCCGGAAAGGCGAACGACGGGTCCGCCGGGGCGGCCAGGAGAAAGTTCTGCCGGTCCGGAAAGTCGCGCCCCACGTGCACGTACAGGCGCACGGCGGGGAACGACGCGGCCGCCGTCCGCACCACGGACCAGAAGCGGCACTCCCCTTCGCCGCGCGCCACCCCGATCACGTTCAGCAGGGCGATGCCGTCCGGCCGCAGCAGCGAGTGGATCACCGACATCGCCTCCGCCGTCACCAGGTGGTGCGGCACCTGCTCGCCGCCGCCGTACACGTCCACCACCACGCGGTCCCACGCGCCGTGCGGCAGGGTGGAGGCGATGGCGCGGCCGTCGCCGTGCATCGACACGATGCGGTGCTCCTCGCGCACCCCGAACCAGCGGTAGGCAATGCGCGTGACCGCCGGGTCCAGCTCCACCACGGTGATGCGCGCGCCGGGATCGTCCTCCGCGATGCGCCGGGGAAGGGTGTACGCGCCGCCGCCCAGGAAGAGGTAGGAGGCGCCGTCCGGCGTCACCTCGCGCAGCCAGCGCTCCGCCGCCGCCACGTAGGCAAAGGTCGGCGCGCCGCTGCGCTCCAGCTCGCCGCTCTCGATCTCCTCGTCCACGTACAGCCGCAGCTCCGGCTGGCGCCGCCCGCCGGGATGGACGATCTGCGTCACCCGCAGCGTGCCGTAC
>DATABT010000628.1:0-1739 GCA_036259455.1 Longimicrobium sp.
CCGTTCAGCAGCCAGAAGCGCCCGTCAAGGCGCGGCGCGGCGGCGGGCTCGGGCGGGGGACGGGAGGGAAGGCTGTTCAGGCGCGGCATGTCTGGCGCGTTGTATCGGAGGAATCTGGCTGGATCTGTCGCACCTGGGCCGCGACGCCGGCCGCGGAAGGGTAACGTCTCAGGGACGGGTGACCAGAACGCTGGGACGAGCGGCAACCGCGCGTGACGAGCGGCATGGGCCGGGGAGAACGGCGGATGCGCGTCACCCGCGGCTCCCCTCCGCCGATTGCAACCCTCGCGGCGCGGCGGACATCCCACCGGCCGGGCGCCTCCGCGTCTCTCATCAAGGTAATGTGCGAATCGTTCGATCCGCTCCCGCACCGACGCCGGAGGTTTCCTTGCTGACCACCATCATCGTGGATGACGAGCCGTACGCGCGCGCCAAGCTGGAGCGCCTGCTGGCGGAAGAAGATGCGGAGGTGCTGGCCGTGTGCGCCAACGGGCGCGAGGCGGCCGCCGCCATCGGGCAGCTGAAGCCGGACCTGGTGTTTCTCGACATCCAGATGCCGGAGATGGACGGCTTCGACGTGCTGCGCGCCATCGCCCCGGTGCACCTGCCGGAGATCGTCTTCGTCACCGCGTTCGACCAGTACGCGCTGCGGGCGTTCGAGGTCAACGCGCTGGACTACCTGCTCAAGCCGTTCGACCAGGAGCGCTTCGCGGCCGCCTTCGCCAGGGCGGAGCAGCGCCTGCGCGAGCGCGCGCCGCGCACGGACGAGGTGCTCAGGCTGCTGGACCACGTGGCTGCGCTCGCGGGGCAGCGGGAGGGGACGGAGCGGCCGGCGCCGGGTGGCGTGTACCTGGAGTGGCTGTTCGTGCGAAAGGGGCAGCGCGTGGTGAAGCTCCCCGTTCCCGACATCCACTGGTTCGAAGCGCAGGGCAACTACGTGCGTATCCATGCCAGGGGCGAGAACTACCTGATCCGCGAGCGGATGTCGGCGCTGATGGAGCGGCTGGACCCGCGCCGCTTTGCCCGCATCCACCGCACGGCCATCGTGAACCTGGCGTTCGTGCGGGAGATGAAGCCGTGGTCCAACAGCGCCTTCGTGGTGCTGCTGGACGACGGCACCGAGCTGCGCCTGAGCCGCCGCTACCGCGCGCGTCTCGCCTCGACGATCGGCGAGTATCTGTGATTATGAGTGCGTGAGTGCGGAGCCGCCGCGCAGATCTTTCCAGTGCCGTGATCCACCAGGGCGACGACCGACGGACCTTCTCTCCAAATCGGGGGGCCTCTTCCGCGCTCAGGAGCCGGCCCCTCAGTGCTGCCGGAAACGTCCTTCGGTCGCACCGCAAAACAGCCGCGTCCATCGAATGTGGTGCACGCAGCGCCGAATGACTCAGAATGACGTCGGACGGGTGCCGCGCCCCGCGCGGAAGCTTGCTCCCGCGAACGGGAGGTTCCATGACAGCAGCTCTGCACAACGCGGCGCGTCCGATCTTCGTCGGTCAGGTGGCCCGCCATTGCTTTGCTCGCTCTTCCCCCGATTATCCGTCGAGGCATCCGCGTCGAACACAACCCAAGATCGCGCCGGCTCATACACTGAATACAAGGTTTTTTGCAGGTAAGCAGGGCGACGCCGAGCTGTCATTTCGAAGGAGGCGCCCACTCTGGACTCAGCCCGTGCAGGATTCCCATGGCGCCGACTGAGAAATCTACTCACCCGTGCTGGTGATCCGGCCCACGGCTCG
>DATABT010000629.1:0-5513 GCA_036259455.1 Longimicrobium sp.
GGGCCCGGCTCTCGTGCTTCCGAACCGCGGCGAAGGTCAGCCACCGCGGGCCATGGAGTCCAGGAACTCCTTGTTCGCCTTGGTCCTGCGCATCCGGCTGAGCAGAAAGTCGATGCTCTCCACCGGCGGCATGTCCGAGTGAAAGTTGCGCAGCAGGTACACGCGCGTGAGCTCCATCTCGCTGAGCAGCAGGTCCTCGCGGCGCGTGCCCGAGCGGTTGATGTCGATCGCCGGAAAGATGCGCTTGTCGGCGATGTGCCGGTCCAGCGACAGCTCCAGGTTGCCCGTGCCCTTGAACTCCTCGAAGATCACCTCGTCCATGCGGCTCCCCGTCTCCACCAGCGCCGTGGCGATGATGGTGAGGCTGCCGCCCTCCTCGATGTTGCGGGCCGCGCCGAAGAAGCGCTTGGGCTTGTGCAGCGCGTTGGCGTCCACGCCGCCGGACAGGATCTTGCCCGAGTGCGGCACCACCACGTTGTAGGCGCGGGCCAGGCGGGTGATGCTGTCCAGCAGGATCACCACGTCGCGGCCGTGCTCCACCAGGCGCTTGGCCTTTTCCAGCACCATCTCCGCCACCTGCGTGTGGCGGTCGGCCGGCTCGTCGAACGTGCTGCTGATGACCTCGGCGCGCACGTTCTCCTGCATGTCGGTCACCTCCTCGGGCCGCTCGTCGATCAGCAGCACGATCAGGTGCACCTCCGGGTGGTTCTCCGTGATCGCGTTGGCGATCTTCTGCATCAGGATCGTCTTGCCCGCCTTGGGGGGCGCCACGATCAGCCCGCGCTGCCCCTTGCCGATGGGCGCCACCAGGTCCATCACCCGCATGGAAAGGTCGCCGGTGGTGGTCTCCAGGTGAATGCGCTGGTCCGGGTAGCGGGGGCGCAGGTTGTCGAAGGCCACGCGGTGCTTGGCCTTTTCGGGCTCGTCGCCGTTCACCCGCTCCACCTTGAGCAGGGCCAGGTACCGCTCGCCCTCCTTGGGCGGGCGCACCTGTCCCAGCACGGTGTCGCCGGTGCGCAGGTCAAAGCGCTTGATCTGGCTGGGCGACACGTAGATGTCGTCCGGCCCGTAAAGGTAGTTCCAGTCCTGCGAGCGCAGGAAGCCGTAGCCCTCGGGAAGGACCTCCAGCACACCCTCGCCCCGCAGCACCACCTCGCTGTCGAGCAGGTTCTGCTCGATGCGGTAGATGAGGTCCTGCTTGCGGAGCCCCGAGTAGTTGGAGATGTTGAGCCCTTCCGCCATTTCGTGGAGCTCGGCGATGCTCTTGGTTTTTATCGTGCTGATGTCCACGACTAGCTCCGAATGTATGTAGCCGGCCCCGGCCGCACGTGGCCCGGGTCCGCTGGACGGTTCCGCTGAGTGGGAAGATAAGCCAGGGGAGGGGGCGCGCCGCGCGCCGAGGCGAGCAGGTCTGGCGTCAGGAAGCGTGGCCCCAACCTAAGCACGGTATACACGGAGGTCAAGAGAAAAGTGCCCGACGTAGCTGGGCCGTTCGCCTCGTGGCGCGTGGTGGAAGTGCATGACCAACAGGTGCTTCAGGCGCGCCTGCTCCCCGGCCTTTCGCTGGAGGACGCCGACGTGCGCCGGTGGCTGGAGAGATGGCCCGGGCGGGTATACTCCCAGGCGGGTCCGGATGGCGTGGAAGTCACGCTGGCGCGCCGCATCCGGCCCCGGCCCCGCGAGCGCTGGTGGCTGCACCTGCTGCTGCTGGCGCTCACCGTGCTCACCGCGACCATCGCCGGCGCCGTTCTGGTGGACGGCGACCCCCTCCGCATTCGCGACGCGAGTCTGGCGGGAACTGCGATTCCCGTGCCCACGCGGCTGACACCGCTTTCCGTTGCACCCGGCCTGGTGTTCTCGCTTCCCCTGCTCCTCATCCTGGGCGCGCACGAGCTGGGGCACTACGCCCTGGCCAGGCGGCACGGAATGGACGTTTCTCCGCCGTACTTCGTTCCCGCGCCCTGGTTCGTGAGCCTGATCGGAACCTTCGGCGCGTTCATCCGCCTGCGTTCGCCCCTGCTCAACCGCGCCGTGCTGCTGGACGTGGGCGCCGCGGGCCCCATCGCCGGCTTCGCCCTCTCCGTCCCCGCCGTGGTGCTGGGGCTGGCCTGGTCGTACACCATCGACACGGTGCCCCCGTGGGCACACGGCGCGCGCGTAGGCCTGGTGATCGGCAACCAGATGCTGCCCATGGGCGAGTCCGCCCTCTTCGCCCTGCTGCGCGGCGTGTCGCCCGTGGGCGGCGCCACCTTCGTGGCGCTGCACCCGCTGGCGGTGGCGGGGTGGGTGGGCTTCTTCTTCACCGCGCTGAACCTGTTCCCCGTGAGCCAGCTGGACGGCGGGCACGTGGTGTACGCCCTTTCCCGCCGCGCGCACCGGCCGGTGGGGATGATGACCGTCGCCCTGCTCCTGGCGATGTCCACGTGGTGGCGCGGCTGGCTGGTCTGGGCGGCGCTGGTGATGATCATCGGCCGGGGCCGCCTGCATCATCCCCCCGTCTTCGACCCCGGGCTGCGCCTGGACCCCGCCCGCCGCGCCATCGCCTTCGTGTGCGTCGCTATCTTCTTCCTCACCCTGGCCCCCATCCCCTTCCCATGACGGAGGAGGGCGGACGGCGCACCTCGCCGGCGGCATGCACGACACACCCGAGTCCCGCGGGACGTTTGCCGGAGGACGCCGGAGGAGCGGTCGTGTCCCTCATCCGGGCCGCGCACGCGATCCGGGAGAGAGGCCCGCGAACTGTCCACTTTTGATGCGCGGTGGCGGAAATCAACAGATTCTGATGCCGCCGGCGGCGCGGGCGCGAACGTGCGCCTTGACACGCGCCCCCGTGCACGGGAGAATTCTTGGGGGAAAAATGCGCTGTACCGCTTCAGTCCGGAGGTGGGGATGGCACGCCACAACCGCGAAGGAGAAGGCGAGGACCAGCACGGCAGGCGGTACGTCATCGGCTACCAGCCGGACTGGTTCCACCAGATCAAGGTGGCCCGCGGGCTGGACACGGGCCGCCAGAGCACCAAGATCCTGCTGCGGAACCCCGACCCGCCCGCGGCGGATCCCGGCCCTCGGGTGCGCACGCACATCGCGGCGCCGGAGCTGGGCATCGACGTGGAGGTGATGCTGCGCGACCCGCGCCACGTGGTGCGCCGCATCACCGTGGAGACGGTGGTGCCCGAGGGGGAGGAGAAGGGCGAGACGGTGAGCTTCGTCGTCTCCCGCGTTCCCGACTCGCGCCGCGCCGACGGCCGCTCCAGCTGACCCATCCGCGAAACACCCGATTCAGCCACCGCGGCCGCCCGGCCGCGGCGCGGCACCTTCCTTTGGGGCCCTTGCAATGACCCTGCTGGCCCAGGCGACGGCCCTTCCCGCGGCGGGGCCGGACAATCGCCTGCTCTTTGTCGTGAGCGTGGTGGTGGTGGCCAGCGTGGTGCTGTTCACCGCCGGCGTGATCTTTACCCTGCTGCGCCGCAGCGACCGGCGGCGCGCGGAAGAGGAAAAGCTGGCGGCCATGGGCACGGCCACCGCGCGCATTCTGCACCAGATCAAGAACCCGCTGCAGACCATCGTTCTGCACTCCGACATCCTGCAGAACGAAAAGATGGTGGCGGACCCCGTGCACCGCCGCGAGGTGGCCGACGCCATCATCGGCGAGTCGCAGCGCCTGGTCGCCATGCTGGAGGAGCTGTCCGTGTACGCCAGCGGCGCGCAGCGTGCGCTCAACCGGCAGCCCGTGTTCGTGGACGACCTGATGCGCCAGGTGACGGCCCACGAGGCGCGCGAGGGGCTGCGGGTGGACGCGTCGGGGGTGGAGCAGGCGGTGGTGTTTGCCGATGCCTACTACCTGCGCCAGGTGATCGACAACCTGGTGCGCAACGCCCGCGAGGCCATGGCGGCGCAGGACGACGCGCGGCTGCGGGTGACGGTGGAGCGCGACGGCGGCCAGGCGGTGGTGCGCGTGGCCGACAACGGGCCCGGCATTCCGCCCGACAAGCTGGAACGCATCTTTGAACCGTTCGTGAGCACCAAGGGCAAGGGGATGGGACTGGGGCTGGCCATCTGCCGCGAGATCGTTGAGGCGCACGCGGGGCGCATCGAGGTGGACTCCGCCGTGGGGCAGGGGACCACGTTCACCATCCGCCTGCCCCTGTACGGGGACGGGGTGACCGCCGGGGGCACGCTCCCCGGCCTGGCGCCGGAGCCGGCGGCGGGGGGCGCGTGGAACTGAGGGGCGTCTTTGCGCCGGCCACCACGCCGTTCGACCCGGTGACGGGCGACGCCGACGTGATCTCGCTGCGCGCCAACGTGCGGCGGTGGCTGCAGGCACCCCTGAGGGGACTCGTGCTCTTCGGCTCCACGGGCGAGGGCGTGCTGCTGGACGAGGAGGAGAAGGCGCGGCTGACGGGGGCCACGCGCGACCTGCTTGACGCGAACCGGCTGCTCCTCTGCGGCACGGGCGCGGAGTCCACGCGCGCCACCATCCGCCAGACCAAGCGCGTGGCCGAGGCGGGCGCGGACGCGGTGCTGGTGCAGCCGCCCTCGTTCTACAAGCCGCTTATGACCCCCGCCGCGCTGCGGGACCACTACGTCGCGGTGGCGGAGGCGTCGCCGGTGCCGGTGATCATGTACCAGGTGCCGCCGCGCTTCAGCGGGGTGGAGCTGGAGCCGGGGCTGGTGGGCGAGGTGGCGCGGCACCCCAACGTCGCCGGCATCAAGGACTCGTCCGGCGACCTGCGGGTGCTGGGCGCGCTGATCGACGCCTGCCGCGGCGGGTGCGACGTGCTGGCGGGGAGCGGCGCCATTCTCTACGCGGCGCTGGAAATGGGCGCCGTGGGCGGCATCCTGGCCGTCTCGCTGCTGATGCCGCGCGAGTGCGCGGACCTGTGCCGCGCCTTCGAGGAGGAGCGCTTCGGCGACGCGGGTCGGCTGCAGGAGCGCATCGCGCCGCTGCACAAGGCGGTGGTGGGGGAGATGGGGGTCCCGGGCGTGAAGGCGGCGCTGGACTCCATCGGGATGCATGGCGGCGCCCCCCGCCCGCCCATTCAGCCCCTGCGCAACCGCGACGCGGGAAAGCTGGCGGACGCGCTGGCCGCCGCGGGGATTCTGCCGAATCCGGTGGCGGATTGAACTGCAGGGAATAGGGAATAGGGAATAGGGAGTAGGGGGACAGGGAGGCGGGGCGGCGTCCCGGCAAAGACCACGGGATGTCCGCGTGCGGAAGGGTGGGGGTGAGGTCCGGTTCCGTGCGCGGCGCTGGCGCCGTTGCCGTTCCGCGGTTGAATCGAGGTTCATCGCGGATTTCGTTGCACGCACGAAGTCTGCGCCGTGAGCTGTCATTTCGAAGGAGGCGCCCACGAGGACTTGCCTGATGCAGGATCTTGTTGCGCCGACTGAGAAATCTACTCACCCACGCTCATGGCTGGCCGCACGTCCCGGGACCCGCCTCCGATGCGCCGCACAGAAGCTGGGGCGAGTACCGAGCCGTGGGCCGGAACACCAGCACGGGTGAGTAGATT
>DATABT010000630.1:0-2665 GCA_036259455.1 Longimicrobium sp.
GACTCGGATCGTGGCGTTTCCGACGCCGCGAGCCGGGGCTTCAGCCGCCCACTCGGAGAATGCGCCCTAGGAGGGTGTTGCGAAACTCGGGATTGCCTCCGCTAAAGGCATTTGATTTCCTGAGGGAGCGCCCTCGCAGAACTCCTTTGGTCGCAGTCGGTTGGGCGCGACCGAAGGATCTACTCGGCGCCGGCTGGGAGGCCGCGTTCCTGTGAGGGCTCCCGCGTCCCGGTATCGCGGGCGAGATCCTTCGGTCGCCGCCGTAGATCATGCACCAACAAGGACTTGTGCGGCGGCTCCCTCAGGAAACCAATCCGCTGGACGTGAGAGTTTAGCAACACCCTGCTAGTGCGCCCGCACCGGTGCACCTCCTCCCAGCAGCGACTCGGCCACCTCCAGCACGTAGCGCTTGCCGGGAAAGCGGATGAGCCGCATGGCCTCTTCGTAGGTGGCCCAGCGGTACTCCTCGGCCTCGCGGGAGATCACGACGCGCTCCTCGTCGGTCTCGGCGAGAAAGTAGACGACCTTCTTGACGATGAGGGTGCGCTCCTCACCCTTGCCCTGGGTGAAGACGTAGCGCTCCTCCTCGCGGTATCCGTCCAGGAGCGAGATCTGGCTTTCGCCGATTCCCGCCTCTTCCCACAACTCGCGCACCGCCGCCTGCGCCTCCGTTTCCCCGGGCTCCACCCCGCCCTTGGGAAACTCCCAGATGGGACGCCGCGTCAACGCCGAGCGCATCAGCAGGTAGCGCCGCTGCTCTCCCCCGTTGCGAAAGAGCACCACGCCCGCCGCCGTCTGCGAAACCCGTCTCATCCAACCCTCCGGCGTGTAAGAGGTGGACGCTCTTTGAAGGCGCAATCTGCTACGGACACAGGCAACAGGCAACGGGCACGTTCGTTGCCCGCGCGTAACCCGCCCTCCCATCCTTCGGCAGGCGTGGAAATGGACACCCGATCCCGCATCAACGTTCCCGCCCCCGATTCCGGGACATCCGCGTCCGCGGAGGGCGACCGGCCGCTCGGCGAGCTGCTGCGCTCCCTCTCGCGCGACGCCGCGCATCTCATCCGCCAGGAGATCGCCCTCGCCCGCGCGGAGGTGACGCGGAACGCCCGCGCCGCCGCGCGCGACACGGTGCGCATCGTCATGGGCGGCGTCATCGCCGCGCTCGGCGGGGTGGTGCTGCTGGCGGCGCTCGTCATCGCCGCGGGCGACCTGCTGGGGGACCGGTACCCGCTCGGCGCGCTGCTCGTCGGCCTGGTGCTCCTCGCCATCGGCGGGTGCCTGGCGGCGATCGGCATCCGCAAGGCCAGGCAGGCGCGGCTGGCGCCGGAGGAGACTCTCGCCACCCTGCGCGAGACGGGCGAATGGGCGCGCGCGGAGGTGGGGCGGGTGCGCACGCGCGCCAGGCGGGGAAACGGGCGGATGCGGACGGCGGCGGAGCCCGGTGTTTGCGCGGCGCGGCCCCGCACCTCCCCTCCGAAGGACCGGACCGCGGAGGAGGATCGCGGGACGCGGCACGACGACCGGGAGCGGGCGTGGCGCCAGCTGCAGCCGCCGCCGGCCGGCGCGCCGCTGTGGAAGCGCGTGATGCACGAGTTCAAGGCGGACGACATCGGCAACCAGGCCGCCAAGGTGGCCTACTACTTCTTCCTCTCGCTGCCGCCGGCGGTCATGGCGCTGTTCGGCCTCACCGGACTGTTCGGCGGGCAGCGGACGGGGGACTGGCTCACGCAGCGACTCACGGGCTCGCTTCCGGCGGAGGCGTCGTCGCTGGTGACGGGCTTCGTGACCGACATCGTGCACCGCGAGGCGCCGGGGCCGCTCTCCATCGGCCTGCTGCTGGCGCTGTGGGCGGGATCCAGCGTGTTCGCGGCGCTGGAAGACACGCTGAACGCGGCGTTCGGCATCCGGGCGGAGCGCTCGTTCGTCCGCAGGAAGGCGGTGGCGGTGGGAATGCTGGCCGGGTGCGCCGTCCTCTTCCTCGCCGGGAGCGCCGTGCTGCTGGGCGGCGGGGGAATCTCCGACGCGCTGGGGCCGGGGAAGGTTGGACGCGCCGTCTGGGGCGTGCTGCAGTGGCCACTGGGCTTCGCGCTGATCACGGCGACGTTCTGGCTGATCTACTACGTCCTGCCCAACCAGGACCAGCGCGGCTGCCGCCTGACGCTGCTGAAGGCATCGGCCGTCGCCGCGGGGCTGTTCGTGCTGGCGTCGATCGCGTTCCGGCTGTACATGTCCAGCTTCGGCTCCTACAGCCAGACGTACGGGCTGCTGGGGACGGTCATCGTCCTGCTCCTGTGGATGTACGTCACCTCGCTGGTCATCCTGCTGGGCGGCGAGGTGGCCTCGGAGATGGAGCGCTCTGCGTAGGAGGTCTGCCCGGCCGCCGAATCCGGAAGATGTACGCCGGGCTTGCCGCGTGGCCGGCGTCGGAATGACCGGCCCGGTGCATCAGATTCATGCAACGGATCTCCCGGCGTCACACCCGTTTGCACGGTGTGGCCGTTGCGGTGAGCGGCGCAGAGCTTAACTTGCGGGTAACATGCGCCCCGGATGCGCCTTCCTGTCAACACTCGCGATACGTCGTCATTGCCACACCCCGCGGCGCTCAGGCGCCACTCCCCGACGCAGGCTCACCGCGTGCTGCTGGCCGGCGCGTCGCCCCTGG
>DATABT010000631.1:0-2293 GCA_036259455.1 Longimicrobium sp.
GGGCGTCTCCTCGGAAACGCCCGAGAGCGCGGCGAACGACCGGCCGGCCCCGGTGCCGGCGACGAACCGATCTGGAAAACCGTACTGAACCTGTAGATTTCAAGGAGCCCAGCAAATGGCGACCACCCTGTCCCGTGACGAGCTGCTCGACGCGATCGGCAACATGACCGTTCTCGAGCTGGCCGACTTCGTGAAGGCGTTCGAGGAGAAGTTCGGCGTGACCGCCGCGGCCCCCATGGCCATGGCCGCCGCGCCCGCCGCCGGCGGCCCCGCCGCCCCGGCCGCCGAGGAGAAGACCGAGTTCGACGTCGTCCTCATGGGCGCCGGCGACAAGAAGATCCAGGTCATCAAGGTCGTGCGCGAGCTGACCGGCCTGGGGCTGAAGGAGGCCAAGGACCTGGTGGACGGCGCCCCCAAGACGGTCAAGGAGGGTGCGTCCAAGGAGGATGCCGCGGCGATGAAGGCCAAGCTCGAGGAGCAGGGCGCCGCCGTCGAGCTGAAGTAGCCGGCCGTGGGCCCGGGCCACCCAGGCCCGGCAGCCCTTCTCCGGTCACTTCAGCCCGGCGGGCCATGACGAGCAGGACCATCATCAAATTCCGACGGACGGTACGCCACCCCGCCGAGTGCAATCGGTCGGGGTCGTTTGCGCTTTTCCGTATCCACGCACGCTGAGAGGGAGACCCACTTGGCAACGCTGAATAAACCGATCGTCTCTTTCGCCAAGCTGACGTCGGGGATGGAACATCCCAACCTCCTCGACGTGCAGCTGCGGGCGTTCGACACGCTACTTCAGACCGACGCGGCCGCGCGCGAGCGCGAGGACGTGGGGCTGGAGCGCGTCTTCAACGAGATCTTCCCCATCTCGGACGTCAACGGGAACTTCTCCCTGGAATTCGTACGGTACTCGCTGGGCGAGCCCAAGTACGACATGGAGGAGTGCATGGAGCGCGACATGACGTACGCGGCTCCGCTCAAGGCGACGCTCCGGCTGGTGGTGTGGGAGGACGTGGGCGACGAGCGCCGTCCCAAGGACATCATCGAAAAGGAGGTCTACCTCGGCGACCTTCCCGTGCTCACCCCGCTGGGCACGTTCATCATCAACGGCGCCGAGCGGGTAATCGTCAGCCAGCTGCACCGCTCGCCGGGCGTGGTGTTCGAGGAGAACATCCACCCCAACGGCAGCAAGCTGTACAGCGCGCGCATCATCCCCTTCCGCGGCTCGTGGGTCGAGTTCACCCTCGACATCCACGACGTGGTTGCGGTGCACATCGACAAGAAGAAGAAGTTCCCCGCGACGGCGCTGCTGCGCGCGGTGGGCTTCAGCCGCGACGCCGACGTGCTGAGCGTGTTCCTGGACCGCGAGAGCGTGGCGCTGGGCACGCTGGAGACGGCGGGCACGCGCGAGGGGCGCCGCGGCGAGGTGTTCCACGGCTTCCTGGCCGAGGACGTCCCCGATCCCACGATCCTGGGCCCCGAGGGCCCGGTCCTGTACCGCGACATCGTCCTCCCCTCCACGGGCGAGGTGTTCGAGCGCGGCCGCCGGCTCACGCGCGAGCTGTACAACGCGCTGCGCGAGGCGGGGATCGTCCATCTCCCGGTGGTGGGCACGGCCCTCATCGCCCGCGCGGGCGACGAGATCAACGGCGACGTGCTGGGGCGGCTGCTGCGCGGCGGCATCGAGTCGGTGCAGGTGTTCCGGCCCAAGGGGCAGAGCGGCACCGCGCTCCGCGCCACGCTGGGCAAGGACCCCACCCGTGGCACGCTGGACTCGCTCTTCGCCATCCACAACCTGGTCCGCCCGGGCACCGCGCCGGCGCCGGACGTGTGGACGGAGGAGGAGTTCCTGGCGGAGGGCGACGCCATCATGCACGTCGCCGACTTCCTGAACGCGTGGGCGGAGCGGGGCGCGCAGCCCGTGGATCCCATGAGCCGCGAGGCGCAGCGCTCCGCGGAGGAGCGCATGCTCCGCTTCGCGCAGGAGCGCGGCATTCGCTACGTGTGGGAGAGCTTCCGCGACGACCGCGCGGAAAAGGGCGGCAAGCCCAGCCGCGTGCTCGTGTACGAGCTGAACCGCGTGGTGCAGGTGTACGTGGCCGTCTGGCGCCTTCTCTTCCAGCCGCGCACCGCGCTCTTCGTGGCCGGTGACCTGGGGACGAACGGCAACGGCAACGTGGCGTCGACGGACTACTCGGAGTACACCGAGGAGTCGCTGAACAAGCGCTACGACCTGGGCCGCGTGGGCCGCTACAAGATCAACCAGCGGCTGGCGCCGGCGTTCGAGGCGCTGGGCTAC
>DATABT010000632.1:0-2615 GCA_036259455.1 Longimicrobium sp.
GTGGGCCGGATCACCAGCACGGGTGAGTAGATTTCTCAGTCGGCGCCATGGGAATCCTGCACGGGCTGAGTTCGGTGCAGGCGCCTCCTTCGAAATGACAGTTCGGCGTCGGGTCTGTTTACCTGCAACAAAATCGACGAAAAACCAGAATTTCTGTGCCGCCGACCAAGAGTTCTGCTCTCCGGTACTGGTGGTCAGGCTGCGTCCTGGATCCCGGCCCCGCAGATTTTTCACGTACGGACCGGGGAGTCCGCGACCGGACGCGAGCCACGGAGCTTGGGCGAGCAGATTCCTCGGTCGGCGCTGAAGATCCTGCACCGGCGCAGATCCATCAGGCGCCTCCCTCGGAATGACAATGCGCGGCGTGCGGGCGACGGTCCGTTGCAACGAAATTCGCGATGAGTCAAAAAAGAGAGGACGCGGAGGGCTTGATGCCGTTCTCCGCGTCCTTTCTTATTTTCTCCGCGCGAAACCGCGTTTCAGAGCCAGGTGCGCACGGCCAGGGCCACGACGAGCACGCCAAGCACGCTCAGGAAGTCCAGCCGCAGCACCAGCGGGCCCAGCGTGAAGCCCACGGCCACCAGGTCGATCACCAGCGGCCCGAACGCCGCCGCCACCGACGTGGTGAAGAAGGTGCGCGCCGTGCTGTCGGGCATGAACCGCATGGCCAGCTCCGAAAGCAGCGCCCCCAGCAGAAGCCCGATCAGCACCACCACCAGCATCCGGCCCGCGCGCCGGCGTCCGCCTACGCTCATCTCACCTCCCCAACCCGTTCATCTGGTGGTCGTGCGGCGTTTGCCCAGCCCGCAGGCAAGACGAGTGCCGTCCGTCCCGCTCCATCAGCGCTGCCGTTCCACCGCGTACACGATGCCGTCGCGCAGCGCGTCGGTGGCGGGGCCCTCCGGCAGCGCCTCCAGCGCGTCGGCCGCGCGCCCGGCGCACTCCAGCGCCGCCTCGCGCGCGAGCTCCAGCCCGCCGCGCGACCGCACCACCTCCACCACGCCGGCGATGGACTCGTCGTCCGGCTCGGGGTCGGCGAAGAGCGCGTCCACCCTGGCCCGCTCCGCCGGCGACAGGCGCGGCAGCACGGCGATGAGCGGCAGCGTCACCTTGTGCTCGCGCAGGTCCAGCCCCGTCGGCTTGCCGGTCACCGCCGAATCGGCCGTGTAGTCCAGCAGGTCGTCGGCGATCTGAAAGGCGAGCCCCAGCTCGCGGCCAAAGGTACGGACCTGCGCCCGGAAGCGCGGCGCGCCGGTGATGGCGCCCAGCTCGCAGGCGGCGGCCATCAGCGACGCCGTCTTGGCGTCGATCAGCCGGTAGTAGTCGTCCTGGGAAAAGTCCAGCGCGTCGTGCGACGACAGCTGGCGCATCTCGCCCACCGTCATGTCGTTGGCCGCGTTCGCCAGCACCTGGATGGGCTCGATGCGTCCCAGCCGGGTGATCTCCATCAGCGAGCGCGTGTAGAGGTAGTCACCCATGATGATGGCGACCTGGTGGCTCCACAGCGCGTTCACCGTGGGCATCCCCCGCCGCAGGACGGAGTGGTCCACCGCGTCGTCGTGAACGAGGGTGGCCAGGTGGACCAGCTCCACGATGGCCGCCAGCGTCTCCGCCTGGGGGCTGGGGCGCCCCTCCATCTCGTCGCACAGCAGGGTGAGGCCGGGGCGAAAGAGCTTGCCCCGGATCTTCATCAGGTACTCGTTCACCGTCTCCACCGGCGCAAAGTCCGACACCACGATGCGCCGGATCTCGTCCACCACGGCGTCCAGGCGCTCACGGATGGGGGCCTGGATGTCGGCGAGATGCGGTACGGCGGTGCGGACGCTCATGCGCGGGGGCTCAGGTGACTGCCGTGGATCGGTTTCGCGGGATTCTACGCCGGAGTGCGGCGGATGTCAAAGCGGTGAGCGGGTGAACGGGATGTTTCGCGGAGCCGCCCCGCCCCGCCGGCCGCAAGCCCCGTCTTTGCTCGTTCCTTGTAAAACGGGGCTTCACGCCCGCGGGCGGGCGAGATTCTCGATCGGTCCGTGATCCCGCCCGTCCCATCCCCGGATCATCGCCTCACGCCGCGCAGCCGGTCGACGCGCTGCGCGGTGTCGCGGAAGCGGATGTCGACGGAGACCACGCGCTCGTAGTACTCCAGCGCGCTGTCCGGGCGCTCCGTTCCCTCCTCCACGCGGCCCAGGAGATAGAGGACGCCCACCAGGTCGCCGTCCGCCACGCCGGGGAGCTTGAGCGCGCGGTCCAGCACGCGGCCGGCCACGGCGTACTGCCCCTTCTCCACGAAGCATTGCCCCAGCAGCTCCAGCGTGGCCAGGGGATTGGCGCCGCCGCGCAGGGCGACCTGGAACTCGGCGATGGCCTCGTCCACCAGCCCCATCTCCATGAAGGCCACGCCCAGGTCGTAGTGGCTGGCGTTGTCCTGCACGTCGATGTTCTCCGCCACCTTCTGCCGGAAGTGGCTGAGCATCTCGGCAAAGTCCTTGTCCTCGTCGCCGCTGGGTTCCTTCTCCTCGACCACGAAGCGGGTGGTGGGCTCGCCCTCGCCGCGCTCGTCGTCCAGGATCAGCGCGCCCAGGTCCACGTAGTCGCCCGCGCAGCTGCAGCAGCCCGCG
>DATABT010000633.1:0-17278 GCA_036259455.1 Longimicrobium sp.
TCCGCGCGAGCCGCCGTTCCGTACGGCCTCCGCCGCGGCTTACTCCGCCCGCACGCGGACGATCAGCGCCGGTACGCCCGGCGAGGCGCCGTACGCGGCCCACAGGTCGCCCGTGCGCGGGTCCAGCGCCATGTGCCGGATCAGCGCCCCGGGCGCGGGAAGCGGATGCGCGGTCCACCGGCCCGACCCCATGTCCAGCCGGTAAATGCGGTCGCCCGCGCCGGTGCCCACCCATACCCGCCCGCGCGCATCGTCCACGCGCACCACGTACGGCAGCGCGTCGGGGTCGGGGAGCGCGTGCTCGGTGAAGCGCTCCGTCCCCGGATCGAAGCGGGCCACCTTCCCCGCCGCGTACTGCGCGATCCACACGCTCCCGTCCGCCGCCACGTCCATCCGCCGCGGCCCGCCGTGCGGCGTGGGCAGGTCGTAGGTGCTGAACCGCTCCGCCCGCGGATCGAAGCGGATCAGCCGGTTGCCGTGGAGCTCCGTCCCCCAGACGGTGCCGTCCGGCCCCACGCGCAGGTCGTACGGGATGGGGCCGTTGCCCGCCCGCAGCGCCTCGGTGTTCGGCACCTGGAAGGTGCGGACGGCGCCGGTGGACTCGTCCAGGTAGCCGATGAGCTCGGGGTCGCGCGTAAAGTGGCCGTTGAACCAGATGCGCCCCCGCGCGTCGCGCTGGATGCTGTGCGGATACATGCCGATGTCGTGGGCGCGCCACTCGCCGCTGGCCGGGTCGCGCCGGGCGATCTGGCGCGGCATTCCCAGCAGCACCCACCACGCGCCGTCGGGGCCCACGTCCACGGCGCGGGGGTTGGCGTGCTGCACGGGGATGGGCTCGGTCTCGAACGCGCCGGTCTCCGGATCGAGCAGGTACATCCGTCCCGTCATCATCCCGGTGATCAGGATGCGGCCGTCGCGGTCCAGGGCCACGTCGTGGGGCAGGTCGCGCGGCTCCGGGAGCGGATACGCGCGCACCGTTCCCGCCGCCTCCGGCGCGCCGGCGGCGGTGGGCGCGGCGGGCGGCGTCCGCAGGTTGGCGGCCAGCCAGCGCGCGGTCTCCGCCGGGTCGCGCTCGGCGGAGATGATGGGGAACGGCGTACCGGCCCCCGCGAACCCCACCATCCGCTTGATCGCCTCCTCCCACTCCTCCACGGTCCGGGCGCGCCCGCCGGGGTACGCCACCCGCGCGTCGAGCTGGTGGCACCCCGTGCAGTCGAGCACGAAGCGGCGCTTGAACTCGCCCTCCGGCAGCTGCGCGAGCACGGCGGCGCTCCCCGCGTCCGCCGTATCCGGGCGCACGGAAACGGCCGCGTCGGTGGCGCGGACGGGTGGCCCGGCGAACGCCGCCGCGGCCAGGGCGAGCGTGCAGGCCAGGGTGATGAAGGCCGGAACGATGGTGTGGCGCATGGGCGGATGAGTCGGATGGGAAGGTGGCTCGGAACGGATGTCTCGCGGTTGGACAACCGCGAGAGGGGATTGGTTGCCGCGAATGCGAATTTTTTAGCACTATGGACGTGAGAACATCCCCGGGGTGTCATTTCGAGGGAGGCGCCCGCACGGATCGCCGCCCGTGCAGGAACCTGTAGCGCCGACTGAGACTCTACTCGCCCGGGCAGGTGCCGAGCGCCTCCTCATGGACCTCGCCCGGATCCCCTACTTCCCGGGAGGATGTTGCCAAACCGCTGGATCGAGACGTCATCCTGAGTCATTCGGCGCTACGCGCACCCTGTGGGATGAAAGTCGCTCGCGCCGCCGCAGTCATTTCGAAGGAGGCGCCCGCGTGACCGCTGCCGGTGCACGGACCTGTGGCGCCGAGTGAGAAATCTACTCGCCCGGGCAGGTGCCACGCCCGTTCGACGGCCCTCGCCCGAATTCCTTTCCATTCAGGGAGGCGCCGCTCGCAACCTTCTTGTACGAAGGACTCTGGCGCCGACCGAAGGACCGTGCCGGCGTAACCGGGCGTTCGCCTGCCACGCTGCGAACCCGGCCCCGCGACGTCGGAAGGAAGGTCCTTCAGCCGCGCCGCAAACCCTCGAGCTACTCCAGGTTCCTCGCGGACACTCCCGGAATGGAAAGGACGCTGGCCGAGGTCGAAGCCGACGACAGACCACCAGCACGGGTGAGTAGATTTCTCAGTCGGCGCCACAGAACTTCCTGCACCGCCCGGGATCGCGCGGGGCGCCTCCTTCGAAATGACACCTCGCGCGGGTCCACTTTCATTCTACAGAGTGGCGAGCCCAAGGGTGCTTCGACGATGAATCCGCCGATGCTAGAAATCCAGCACTTTGGGATGAACGCCGGGGATGGCGGGGTAAGCCGCGGATTCACCCCGCCACCAGTCCCGTGATACAGGCGACGTTCACGATGTCGTCGGCGTCGGAGCCGCGGGAGAGATCGTTTACCGGGCGCGCGAGGCCCTGCACGATGGGCCCCACGGCCTCCGCGCCCGCCAGGCGCTGCGTGAGCTTGTAGGCGATGTTCCCCGCGTCCAGGTCGGGGAAGATGAGAACGTTCGCGCGCCCCCCCACCGGCGAGCCCGGCGCCTTGCGCGCGCCCACGCTCTCCACCAGCGCCGCGTCCGCCTGGAACTCGCCGTCCACGAGCACGCCGGGCATCTTCTGCCGAAAGATCTCCAGCGCCTGCCGCACCTTGTCGATGGACGGCCCCTCCGCGCTCCCCCTGGTGGAGTACGAGAGAAAGGCCACGCGCGGGTCGTCGCCCACCACGCGGCGACGCGAATCCGCCGCGGCGACGGCAACGTCGGCCAGCTGTTCGGCGGTGGGATCGGGGACCACGGCGCAGTCGGAGTACGTCAGCACCTCCTCACCCGCCCCGCGAAAGTCCGGCACCACCATGTAGAACGACGACGAGACGGTCCGGATCCCCTGCGCCGGCCCCACGGCCCAGAGCGCCGCGCGCAGCACGTCGCCCGTGGTGTTGATCGCGCCCATCACGCAGCCGTCCATCTCCCCCGCGGCCACCAGCAGTGCGCCGAAGTACAGGGGATCGGCGGACTTGCGATACGCTTCATCCGCCGTCAACCCTTTCGCCCTGCGCCGCTCGAACAGCCGGTCCGCCAGCGACTGGCGGCGCGGGTCGTGGGCGGGATCCACCAGCGCCACCCCCGCCGCGCCCAGGCGCTGGAGCTCCGCGCCGATCTCCGGCCCGCCCAGGACCGTGGGGTGCGCGAGGCCGTCCTTTGCCAGGCGCGCGGCGGCGACCAGCGTGCGCTCGTCCGCGCCCTCGGGGAGCACGATGCGGCGCGGGCGGGCCTTTGCCCGCGCGTGAACGTGGTTCAGAAAGCTCATGCGTTGGCCGTGTTGAACTTTGCCCGCAGCCGCGCCAGCACGTTCGGCGGCACGAACGGCGACACGTCGCCGCCCAGCGAGGCGATCTGCCGCACCAGGGAGGAGGATAGGTAGGAGTGCTCCAGGTCCGGCGCCAGAAAGACGGTCTCCATCCCGTCCCACAGGCGGCGGTTCATGAGCGCCATCTGGAACTCGTATTCGAAGTCCGACACCGCCCGCAGCCCGCGCACGATCAGGCTGGCCCCCTGCGCCCTGGCGAAGTCGACGAGCAGCCCCTGGAACGACATCGGCTGCACGCGCGGCTCGTCGGCAAAGGTTTCGCGGATCATCTCCACGCGCTCCTCCACCGTGAACATCCCCTGCTTGACCTGCGTGGCACTGTACGCCACGGCCACGATCACGCGGTCCGCCATGCGAAAGCTGCGGCGGATGATGTCTTCGTGGCCCAGCGTGACCGGATCGAAACTGCCGGGACAGACCGCGACGCGCTCTGCGCTCATTCGGGGGCGGGGATGAAGGTGATGGAGGTGTCGCCGTAGCGGCGGGTGCGCGCGCCGGGGAGCTCCGGGACCGCGTCGTCGCGGCCATGCTCGATGCACAGCAGCGCGGCAAAGGGCGTCCGCGCGAACGCGTCCGCCAGCGCCCGCGCGAACCCCTGCCCGTACGGCGGGTCCGCGAACGCCACGTCGAACGCGCCGGCGTCCAGCGCCGCCGCGTACTTTACCGCGTCGGCGCGCACGACTTCCGCGCGCGCCTCCGCGTCCAGCGCCTCGAGGTTCGCGCGGAGCACGGTGAGCGCGGCGGGCGCCTGCTCCACGAACACCGCGTGCTCCGCGCCGCGGGAGAGCGCCTCCAGCCCCAGCGCGCCGGAGCCGGCGAACAGGTCCAGCACGCGCGCCCCGGGCAGGTACGGCGCCACCGTGGACATCCACGCCTCCCGCACGCGGTCCGTGGTGGGCCGCGTGGCCCGCCCCGGCGGCGCCGCGATCCGCCGTCCTCCCCACTCCCCCGCGACGATCCTCACAGGCGTGTGCTGCTGGTCATCGGTAACAACGGCGATGCGCGACGCCTTGAAATGCGTGTCGCGCGCCCCCTACGCAAGGCGCGCGACCCGATCCCGCGCGTGTTTCTGATCTAAACCCCCACCCGGGCGGCAGAAACTGGTCGCGCGCAAGCTGCCGTGTACGTTCCAGTTCCGCGCGGCGGGGGAGGTCTCTCGAGCGGGGCACGGCACCTGCCCGGGCGACTAGATTTCTCAGTCGGCGCCACTGGTTCCTGCACCGGCAGCGATCACGCGGCGCCTCCTTCGAAATGACAGCAGCGGCGCGAGCGACTTTGATCCCACAGGATGCGCCCAACGCCGAATGACTCAGGATGACATCGGTTGCTTCTCGATGGATGAACCTTCAAAACACGCTCTCAGATGCGCGCCGTGTAGGTGACGGTGACCTCGGAGTTCGCGGGGACGCGCAGTTCGAACTCCAGCGTGGACGCGTCCGTCCGGCGGTGCGGGTGGCTCTGGCTCACCAGCTCCCACTGGTTCCCCAGGTGATCCGTGACCAGCACGTCCGCCGGGGTGTCCTTGTGGTTGCGGATGACGATCTCCTGCGTGAACTCCCACGCGTCGCGGCAGGTGCGGCAGAGCGGGCCCACTATCTCAATCTCGCCCCCGCGGCGGTCCAGCCGCAGCCGCCGCTCGCTCACCGTGCGCCGCGTGGCCACCACGTCGAAGGCGTCGCCCACGTACAGCCGAACCATCTCGTCGCGCGGGGTGTGGTCGATGCGATCCTCGCCCAGGAACTGCAGGTTGCCGCGCGCGTCCGCCTTGTACAGGCGCACGATTCCGGCGGGAAGCGGCATCCCCATCCCGTTCTCCCGCGCGTTGCGCAGCTCCAGCATGATGGCGCCGCGCACCTCGTTCGTGCGGAAGCCCGCGCCCGGCTGCGCGATCCACCCCCACGCGCGCCGCGAATCGAACACCAGCTGCCGCCGCACCCCCGCGTCCGCCGCGGTGAGCAGCGTCATCTGCTTGGTCTCGTTGTTCGCCAGCGTGGTGCGGCCGTCCAGCGTGTACAGGTGATACTCGAAGAACGCCTCCTGCGCAAACTGCGGCGCGCCGGCCGCCGCGCCGGTGACCACCACGTCCTCCAGCGCGATCGCCTGCCGTCCCATGACGGCCGGCGTCACGCGGCGCACGCTCCCCGCCAGCAGCTGCAGCTGCGCCTCGGGATACGCCGTCCCGCTGCGATTGTCCAGCGTGACCCATCCCGTCAGGTCCACCGCCGTCTCCGCCGAGTCCACCACGGCCACGTAGTCCGCGCTCCACCGCAGCCCCTGCGTGAGGTACGAGACCTCCAGCGTCTGCGGCCCGCTCCGCGCGGAATGCAGCAGCCAGAACAGCGAGGGGCGGGAGATGAGGCCGCCGGGCATCTCCGCCACCTCCACCTCGCCGTGCGGGTTCAGCAGCAGCCGGCCGTCCGACGTGCGCACCACCATCCCCTGCGAGGGCGCGCTCAGCAGCGTCCCCTCCACCACCTCGACGCGGCCGTCCGGCATCGTTCGGCGAAAGCGCACGGTACGGCCGACGGACTTCTCCAGGATGGCGTTGGTGCCGATGAGGTCGTACTGGTAGTTCTGCTCGCGGACGGAGACGCCGCCGGGGAGGGTGGCGGACTGGATGCTGACGGTGGGCGCCTCGATGAGCGCCGCCACGTCCTGGTAGCGCACGCGGTTGAGCCCCGCGGCCAGCGGAATCTCCCGCCGCTCGCGGACGATGGCGAAGCCCTGGTTGTAGACGGTGAGGGAGACCCCGCGGGACTCCGCGGAGGTGGAGACGACGGGCTCCTGTGCCCGCGCCGGCGGGGCGGCGAGCAGCAGGACGGCGAGCACGGACAAGGAAGTGCGCATGCGGGCTCCGGGGCAGGTGGATGATGAGTGTTGTACCCCGTCAACGTGCCGGACCCCGCGCGTTTGGACAGGAGGACGCGCCTTACTCGGCCGGGCGGAAGTCCACCAGGCGCGCCTGGACCGTGGTGCGGCCGTTGTAGTGGTTCTCTTCCAGCTTGAAGGCCACGTCCAGCAGCCCCGTCCCGAAGCCCGGCTCCTGCGTCCGCTCGCCCATCCCGAAGCCGATGGCGTCCAGCTTTGCGCCGTATGCCCCGAGGGTCATCTTCAGGTGCCCCTGCCCCACGATCCTGTGCTCCGCGACGGCCACGCCCCGCACCGCGAACACGGGCGTCGCGTTCCCCGCGCCGAAGGGGCCGGCGTGGCGCAGCATCCGCACCAGGTCCTGGCCGGCGTGGCGCAGGTCCATCTCCAGGTCGATGCGCACTTCGGGCACCAGGTCCTCCTCGCGCAGCGCCTCCCTCGCGCGGGCGTTGAACGCCTCGCGAAAGCCCTCCACGCGGTCCGCGCGGATGGAGCACCCCGCCGCCATCCGGTGCCCGCCGAAGCGCACCAGGTGCTCCGAGCAGTCGCGGATCGCCTCGTAGAGGTGGAACGCGGGGATGGACCGCGCGCTCCCCTTCCCTTCTCCGCTGGCGTCCAGCGCGATCATCACCGTCGGCCGATGAAGGCGTTCCACCATCCGCGAGGCGACGATCCCGATCACGCCGGGGTGCCAGCGGTCGTCCGCCAGCACCAGGCCCCAGTCGCGGTCCGGATCGTAGTCGTGCTCCAGCGAGGCGAGGGCTTCCTTCACCGTCTGCCCCTCCACGCTCTGCCGCCAGCGGTTCTCCATCTCCAGCGTGTGGGCGATCTCGTCCGCCTCGCGGGGGTCGTCCGTCAGCAGCAGCCGCACGCCGCGCAGCGCCTCGCCCATCCGCCCGACGGCGTTGATGCGCGGCGCCAGCTGAAAGCTCACCTGTGCCGCGGTCAGCTCCGCCTTGTCCGCCAGTCCGGTGACACGAAGGAGGGCGCGCAGCCCGGGATTCGGCGTCCGGGGAAGCACGCGCAGCCCCCAGCGCACCATCGCCCGGTTCTCGCCCCTGAGCGGCGCGATGTCGGCGATGGTCGCGACGGCAACGAGGTCGAGGAAGGAGTGCAGCCGCTCCTGGGGAAAGCCGGTCTCCGCGGCCAGCGCGCAGCACACCTTGAACGCCACGCCCACGCCCGCGAGCCCCTTGTCAGGATAGCCGCAGTCGCGCCGGTTGGGGTTGATGACGGCGACGGCGTCCGGCAGGTCCGGCCCCGGCGTGTGGTGGTCGGTGACGATGACGTCGATCCCGGCGGCGCGCGCGCGGCGGATGGCGTCGTGCGCCACGATCCCGCAGTCGCAGGTCAGGATCAGCGTGGCGCCGATGTCCAGCGCGCCGCGCACACCCGCCTCCGACAGGTCGTATCCATCCACGAGCCGCCGCGGCACGAACGGCTCCGCCTTCGCGCCCATCATCCGCAGGGCGCGGACGTACAGCGCGGTGGAGCAGATGCCGTCCACGTCGTAGTCGCCGTGGACCAGGATGGTCTCGCGCGCGTCGATCGCCTTCCTCAGCCGCGCGACGGCGTCGCCCATGCCGGCCAGCAGCGCGGGCGGATGGATGTGGTCGGGCCGGGGGCGCAGAAAGCCGCGTGCGGCGTCGGACGCGCCGTATCCCCGGTGCACCAGCAGCCGGCAGAGCGTCGGCGGCAGGCGCAACTCGCGGGACAGACGGTCTACGGCGGCGGTGTCTGGCGCGGGGGGAAAGACCCAGCGGCGCGCGGCGGCGAGAACGGCGGGCATGCGTACAAAGTTGTACCCGCGCCGCCGGGCGGTCAATCCGCTGTCCTCACCCGCCACCCCGCGGAAAAAGCGGTCAGCGGCCGAATACGTAGACGAGGATGGCGCCGATCACCAGCACGCTCAGCCCGATAGTCAGCCACCGGGCCGCGCCGCGCCCGGGTCCGGGGACGGGTTCCTTCTGGTGCGGTACGGGCTGCGAGCCGCCTTCGAACGGCGGTTCCTTGCGGTCTTCGGCCACGGCGTGCTCCCCCTGCGCATCGGGCGGTGGATGTGGATCGTCCGGCGGGCGGGGCTCGCAACGGCCATGCCCGGCTTGATCCTCCGCCGCCGGACGCTAGCTTGGCGGATCGCGATTCATCTCCCGTCAGCCATCCCGTTCGCCCCGACGATGCCCTGGAACCCGCCCCACCTCGTCGCCTCGCAGGTCATCGTGCGCCTGGCGGACACCAACGACGTTCCGCAGATCGCCCGCTACTTTCGCGACAACCGCGAGCACCTGGCGTCGAGCCGTCCGCTGGTGGGCGAGGAGTTCTTCACGGAGGGGTTCTGGCATGCGCAGGTGCGCGCGAACCTGGCGGAGTTCCGCGAAGGAAAGAGCGTGCGCCTCTTCATCTTCGACCGGGCGAAGCCGGAGCGGGTGATCGGCAACGCCAACTTCACGCAGATCTTTCGCTCGCCGGCGCACTACTGCATGCTGGGGTACGGGCTGGACCGGGAGCACGAGGGGCGCGGGATGATGCGCGAGGCGCTGGAGGTGGCGATCGGGTACATGTTCCGCGAGCAGAACCTGCACCGCATCCAGGCCAACTACGTCCCCCGCAACGAGCGCAGCGGGGGCCTGCTGCGGCGGCTGGGGTTCACCGTCGAAGGCTTCGCGCGCGACTACCTGCTGCTCAATGGCAAGTGGGAGGACCACATCCTCACCAGCAAGCTGAATCCGGACTGGCGGGCGGGGTAGCGAGGGCCCTCGCTTCGAGAGGAAGGGGCGGCTGAAGCCGCGTGCTCCAACTGCCAGAAGCCCCGTCTCGGCTCGCTGACGCTCGCCGAACGGGGCTTCAACTGCTCGCGTGGGCCGGGCGCGGAGCGATCCCACCGTTTCGCGCGGAGAGGGGGCAATGTCATCGTGTCCCCGGACAACGACCGCGCAACCCCGGCACCACGGGCTAAAGCCCGCGGCTGTGGATGCCAGAAGCCCCGTCTTTGCTCGTTCCTCGCAAAACGGGGCTTCAAACTGCGACGGCTCTCTCCCCCACACGCTCTGTCATCCGCCGTGAACTCGCCCAGGCCACAACCTCCCCCGGGGTTTATTGGGGGAGGTAGGCGAGGTTTACGAGCCCGGAGGGGGCGCGGCGCGGACTTCGCCACCGCGCACATCACCCCCCCGCCTCACCGCGGCGGCACCCCGATCCGCAGCGTGTCGCGCGGCGCGTTGGGGTTCGGCGGCGGCGCGAGTTGCGGCGGGTTCTCGGGCGCGGGCTCCTCCACCGGCTCGTTCCGCGGTTCCGTCACCGGCGGCGGCTGCTCGGCGGGCGGGCGCTCCTGCTGCGCGGGCGGCCTCTGCTGTTGCGCGGGCGGCCTCTGCTGCTGCGCCGGGGGACGCTGCTGCTGCACCGGCGGACGCTGCTGCGTCTGGGGCACCGTCTGCGGCGGCACGCCGGCGGGCGGCGTCACCACCGTCCCGGGCTGCACGCCCGGCTCCGCGGGCGTCACCGGAACGCCGGCGCGGCGCAGGGAGTCCATCCGCAGGCTGTCGCGCAGGCGCACGGAGTCCACCGGCGGGGCGATGGGCGCGCCGCCCAGCAGCCGGCGGAACGGCGGGCCGCCCACGCGCCGCACCATGGCCGCGCGTGCCTGGGGCGACCATCCGGCCGCGATGGGGAGCGTCGTCAACTCGATCCAGAAGGTGTCGCGCCGCACGTGGCCGGCCACGAACTGGCCGGCGCCTTCGCCGAAGGTAACGAAGGTGATGGTGCTGTCGCGCCGCACCTCGCCGCTTAATGGAAAGCCCACGCCGCCGCGCACGATCTGCCCGGCGATGGAGTCCAGCCGCTGCGTGATGATGCGGATCTCGTCCGGTGCCGTGAGCTGGTACGCCTGCTCGCGCACCAGCAGCGTGTCCTGCGGGCGGATCTCGAAGCCCGCGAAGCGCCAGATCCCACGCACCTCCGGCAGCCCGGCGCGCGCCTCGGGGGTGGGACGCTGCAAGGGCGGCAGCGGCTGCACCCTGCCCTCTGCCTCGTCGCACGCGCCCGCGGCCAGCGCCGCGCAGGCCAGCACCGCCGTAAGCCTTGCTCGCACCTGTCGTCCGATCCTGTCCATGGGTCCCAATGTGCGGATTGCCGCGCGTGGAATGTTCGCATCCTCCGTGCCCGCCACAACGTACAGCGTTCGGGTCCCGGTTGACATCCCTTTGCGCCACGCCTAGCTTTTCAAGCTGTGAACTCGCGCAGCACCTGAGCTTTACCGTTCACTCCGGTCACCAGACCGCCACGCCGATGTCCCTGACACACCGCGTGCGCCCGGAACAGGCGGACGCCCTGCTGAGAGACGCACTGGAGGCCAACGGCCAGCGCTTTACGGACCAGCGCGCGGCCGTGTACCGCTTTCTGCTCGGCACCACCGACCATCCCACGGCCGACGAGGTGTTCACCGCCGTCCGCGCCGACATCGCCGACATCTCGCTGGCCACCGTCTACAAGGCCCTGGAAACGCTGGTGAGCTGCAGCCTGGCCGTCAAGCTCGCCTACGGTGACGACAGCGCCCGCTACGACGCGCGCACGGACGACCACTACCACTCACGCTGCGTGCAGTGCGGCCAGGTGCGCGACGTCCCCGGGCAAGTTCCCGAGATCCTGCCGCAGCTGCACGTGGGTGACGGCTTCCGTGTGCAGGGCTACCGCGTCGAGGTCATCGGCCTGTGCCCCGCCTGCGCGGCGGAGTGACGGATTCGCGGCACGATGGATGACGACGCTCCCCGTCCCGGGGAGCGTTTTTCATTTCCGGTAGACGGATGTCGATGGACGACGCCCTCTTTCGCGTGAACACCACGATCACGCTCTCCACGCGCGACCTGTTCTTCCTCTCCGGCGACATTCTCGGCGGCGAGGTGCGGATGGGGATGATCGTCACCGCGGAACCCGGATTCCGGGAGCCGGTCCAGGCCGCGGAGTTCACCGATTACCGCGCGGAGCGGCGGGCGGAGGTGGCGCTGGGATTCCGCTACGCTACCTCGGCGGAGCTTGCCCGCTGGAGGTCGATCCCGTGGGAGGGCGCCATCCTGCGGATTCCGCCGGAGCCCATCCTGCATCCCTGTCCCTGCTGCAGTTTCCGGACTCTGGCGGAAGAAGAGCGGGGCGGCTACGAGATCTGCGGCGTCTGTGGCTGGGAGGACGACCCGGTGCAGCTCAACGATCCCGACTACCGCGGCGGCGCCAACCAGGAGAGCCTGAACGAGGCGCGCGCCGCCTTCTTCGCCTTGCATCCGCACTCCGCCCCACGCCACCATGGCTGAGACGTCCGTTCCCACCGCCATCCTCCTCCCCGCCGACCCGCCGCGCGACTTTCGCGGTGAGTGGACGGTGGACGAAGCGCGCCGCGGCGCCTACGCGGAGCACGCCGGCATCCTGCGCGCGCTCCCCGTGGCCGTCGCGGTGCCGGAGGACGCGGACGACGTGGCGGCGCTGGTGCGGTGGGCGGCGGAGCACCGCATCGCCCTCGTCCCGCGCGCGGCGGGAACGGGAATGCCGGGCGGCAACGTGGGCCCCGGTGTGGCGGTGGACCTCAAGACGAACTTCGGGTCCGTGGTCTCGGTGGATGCGGATCGGCGGACGGCGCGCGTGCAGCCCGGCGCCACCCTCGGCGAGCTGAACCGCGCCGCGGCGGCGCACGGGCTGCACTTTCCCGTCGATCCCTCCAGCGCCGACCGCGCGGCGATGGGCGGCATCATCGCCAACAACTCCGGCGGCGCCCACACCGTGCGCTACGGCTCCGCGCGCGGCTGGATCCAGTCGCTGGACGTGGTGCTGGCGGACGGCACCCTCGTCACGACGACGCGCGGCGCCGCGGACGAGCATCCCGCCCTGCGCACCGTCCTGGACCAGGTGGACGCGATCATCGCCGAGGACCCGGTGCGCATGGAGGCGCGCTGGCCGAAGGTGCGCAAGAACTCGTCGGGCTACGCGCTGCGCGAGTACCTGCGCTCCGGCGACGCGGTGGACCTGTTCGTGGGCAGCGAGGGAACGCTGGGGGTGGTGACGGGCGCGACGGTCCGCCTGGCGCCGGTGCCGGCGGCGCGCGGACTGGCGCTGCTGGAGTTCACCGCGCTGGAGGCGGCGGGCGCGGCCGTGCACCGCATCCTGGAGTTGGAGCCTGCCACGTGCGAGATGATCGACCGCACCTTTATCGACCTGGTGCGCGACAGCGGCGAGGATCCCGGCTATCCGCTGCGCCACGGGCTCGAGGCCATCCTGTTCGTGGAGATGGAGGGCGATTCGGCGGATGAGGTCGCCGCGAAGCTGGAGCGGCTGCGCGCGCACGTCGCCGGCATCGCAGACCGCGTGTCGCTGGCGACGGACGCGGAGGAGCAGGAGCGTTTCTGGCACGTGCGCCACGCCGCCAGTCCGCTGATCGCCAAAATGGCGGGCGCGCGGGTGTCGATGCAGTTCATCGAGGACGGCGTGGTCCCCGTGGAGCGCCTGCCGGACTACGTGCGCCTGCTGCGCGAGACGCTGGCGCGCCACGGGCTCCCCGCCGTCATCTTTGGGCACGCGGGAGACGGCAACCTGCACGTGAACCCGCTGGTGGACATCACGAAGCCGGGCTGGCGCGAGGAGGCGGAGGCGATCGTGTACGAGGTGGCGGAGGGCGTGGCGCGGCTGGGCGGCACCATGGCCGGCGAGCACGGCGACGGCCGTCTGCGCGCGCCGCTCATCGAGACCATCTGGGGCCCGGAACTGGCTGCCTGCTTCCGCGCCGTGAAGGACGCGTTCGACCCGCTCGGCATCCTGAACCCCGGCGTCATCCTCCCCCTCCCCGGCCAGCGCCCCCTCGACGCGATCAAGTACGGGTGAGGGCGTATCGGCGGCGCGGGCGCAGCGCGCCTCCGCGGCGAACGGCGAAGCCCGAGGAAAATCCGCGCGACCGCCCGCGGAGCGAATGAACTCGCCACTGGAAATTCGCAAGTCCGCCTTCGCGGACTGCGCGGGCGAGTACCGGGCGGGGGGCGAAGCACCAGCACGGGCGAGTAGATCCCTCGGTCTCGCGGAGCGCAATCAGAGTGTCGTTCCCAGGGAGGCGCCGCGGCGAACCAGGTCCTCGCACGAACCTGTGGCGCCGACCGAGGAATCTACCGTCTGCCCGCAGGAGGTCCGTCGCGCGCCCCGAACCCACGGGCAACGTTGCGCGAAGCTGAAGCCCCGTCTGGCGAGCGGAAGCGAGCCAGGACGGGGCTTGTGGCATTTCGAGCCGCGGCTTCAGCCGCCCTCGCCCTCGCGCGGACTCAGTCCTCCTCCGGCTCCGAAACCCGCGCGGCCACCATCCCCATCAACGTTTCGCGGTCGTTGAGGGATGGATCGTCGGTAACGCGCTCCAGCAGGTCGCGCAGGATCTCGCCGTAGAGCGGGCCGGGGGGGATGCCCAGCGCGCGCAGCTCCGCCCCGCCGATCGCCAGGTCGCCGATCTCCAGCGGCGCCGCCCGGCCCAACTCGCCGCGGACGCGCCTCCACAGGCGGTTCGTCGCCTCCAGCCGCGGATCGTAGTCGGAGCGCGCGCGCAGGTCGGCGATGCGCAGGCGGAACAGGTCGTTCACGAACTCGCGGCCAATGCGTCGCAGCCAGCGGCGCAGCTCCGGCGACGGCGCGTCGGGCACGGGAAAGTCCGCGTGCTGCGCCACCAGGTGCACCGCGCGGTCAGTCTCCGCGTTGCTGAACTTGAGCCGCTTCATCATCCGGTGCGCCAGCGCGGCCCCGGTGGACGCGTGGTCGGATGGATCGACCGGCTTCCCCACGTCGTGCAGCAGCGCGGGGATGCGGAGGGCGGTGCGGTGCTTGGGAATCCGATCGACGGTGCGCAGCAGGTGCGTCCACAGGTCCCCGTCCCCATCCGCCACGCCCGTGCACGCCTGCAGCTCGGGATACAGGTACTCCAGCGCGCCGGACTCCGCGTACAGCCGCAGCGAGACGGAGGGCGGCTTCACCTGCCGCAGCACCTTCAGCAGCTCTTCGCGCACCCGCTCGGCGGAAAGGTGCACCAGCTCCGGCGCCGCCTCCCGCGCCGCCTGCCACGTCGCGTCCTCGATGCGCAGGCCAAAGCGGCCGGCGAAGCGCAGGGCGCGGAGCACGCGCAGCCGGTCCTCGCGAAAGCGCTCCGCGGGGTCGCCCACCGTGCGCAGGATGCCGTCGCGCAGGTCCGGCAGGCCGCCGTGCGGATCGCGCAGCTCGTGCGTGAGCGGGTGCCAGGCGACGGCGTTGATGGTGAAGTCGCGCCGCTGCAGGTCGTCATCCACCCGGTCCGCGAAGATGACGCGCGCGTGGCGGCCGTCCGTCTCCACGTCGCGGCGAAACGTGGTCACCTCGTACAGATGCCTGTCCTTCCCCAGCACGCCCACCGTGCCGTGCGCAATGCCTACGGGCACCGTGCGGCGAAAGAGGCGACGCACGTCGCCGGGGCGCGCGGCGGTGGTCAGGTCCCAGTCGCCCGGGTGGCCGCCGCCCAGCGCGTCGCGCACGGCGCCGCCCACGGTCCACGTTTCGAACCCCGCCTGCTCCAGCGTGCGCGCGATAGTGAGCACGTCGCGCGGCGGGTGCAGGTCCGGGCGGTCCGCACTGGAAAACGGCCGTGTCACGACGGATGCGGAAAGAGGGGGTCGCAAGGTATCTGCGGGCAACGACTTGGCGAAAACGTCACGTTTGATTATCTTCTGTTCCCACCCGCGATTCACTTCCAGGGCGCCACGAATGACGATCGCCGATCTGCTGGACCGGTCCGCCGCCGCTGCCTCGTTTCGAGAGGCGCTGACCCAGTTCCTGCGCGACGGCCGCTCCAGCGAGCGCATCGCATTCAGCCCCGGGTGCCCCAGCATCAAGGTAGAGCGGGCGCTCACCAAGATGATGGTAGAATATCCGCACCTCCCCATCGAATCAATCGAAATCCGTGGCGTTTCCGGCTGCGAGTACTTCCGCGGCAAGCTCTTCGTCCGCACCAGCACGGAGGAGCGGCGCGTCGGATTTCACTGGGACTGCAAGTGGCGGGCGGAAAAGGAGGGCTGGCACGACTGGTTCGGCTTCCCCGACCAGGGCCGCGCCGCCCGGGAGTTCGGCTGGGACTGCTTCCGCGGATGGGTGGAGGAAGAGGTGAGCCCGATCTCCGTCGCCATCGACGCCGCCGCCCTGACCGACGCCACCGAGGCCGAGGCCGTGCCTGCCTGACGCGCCCGATCGGCACCGACCCGATGAGAAACGGCCGCCCCTCGCACCGGGGGCGGCCGTTTTTCACGGCCCGGACGCGGATCAGTGCTTCACCAGCGGCAGGTACCACCACAGCAAGAGCATTGTGGCGGCGCCGGCCGCAAGCGTAGGCGGCACCCACGCGCAGGGGACGGACGGGGAAGCCAGCACGGCCAGGAGCAACGGGATGAGGGTGAGAACGCTCGTCAGCGGGACCACGACGTTTCGCCCGCAGCTCCGGCAGGGCGCTGGGCAGGCGGGGCCCAGGAGGTACTTGCGGAACGTCGTGATCCCCGGTCCGCCGCAGTGCGGGCATGCATGCATCGACATCGCGCCAGATGGGCTCGGGGGTCCCTGCTCTTCCAATCCGCACCTCCCGAGGGACGCAGGTGAAGCGCGGCACGCTGGACTACGCCGCGTCCCCCGTCGCGGTTTCCAGCGCGCCTCCGGCTTGCGGGCGAGGAGCGAGGCCGCGACCTTCGATGCCTTCCGTTTGCGCGATTCCCCACTTCGCCAGCCGATGCCGAAACTCCGTACCCTTTCCGCGATCGCCGTAGCTGCGGCGCTTTGCGCGGCCAGCGCGCACGCACAGGACTCGCCCTTTCAGACGCGGACCTGCCCCGTGCCGGCGGAGATGCAGGGCTATCCCGTATGGGTGAAGGCCGCCGACGGGACGGCGCTGGATTCCGCGTGGGCGCGCGCCATGGCCGATGCGGTGGCGCGGCGGTGGGAGCCGCCCAGCCGCCGGCGCGGCACCTTCGCGGCGCTCGACCGCCTGCGGAACCGCGTCCAGCCGCCGGAGCCGCGCTGGCCCGACGACTGGGCGCCCTCCGCGCGCCACGTTGCCCGCGTGGAGATCACGCTGCGCCGCGGCGGCCGTACGGGCGACGCGGCGGTCGTGGCGCCGTCCGGCGACCGCGCCTTCGATCGCACCCTCCCGGAACTCTTTCGCGACCCCGCGCCCGGCAGCCCGGAACTGCCCCCGCTCCCCGCGGGGGCGGATTCCGTGCGCCTGGTGGTCGGCTTCGGCACGACGCCGGAGCAGGGGGCGGGCGTGGTGCGCTTCGCCGCGCAGCAGGCGCCGCTGACGGTGGTGCCGGGCACGCTGAACGTCACGCGGCCGGCCACACGCCCCACCGCGGGGCCGCCGCTCCCCGTCACCGTCAAGTACGACGTGGACATAAGCGGGCGCATCAACCCGGCGAGCATCGAGGTTCTGGAGGGCGCGGACCGCTCCATGACCAGCCTGGTGGAAGCCGGGCTGCTGCGTGCGCGTTTTACCCCCGCGCAATCCAACTGCCGCCCGGTGGCACTCAGCGCCGTCCAGCGCTTCGGCGGACGGTAGAAGGACCGCCGGCGGATGATGGAACGGCGGCGCCCCGGCGGAAGCCGCCGTGCTTCATCTACCGGAACCGCGCCGATCGCTCACGGATCCGTCGGCTCGTCGCAGGTGACGCAGGTGTGGTCGTCGCACGTGTGGTTGCAGGTGTTGCCGCAGGTGGCGTGGTTCGTGGGGCAGTTCTGGCAGGTGTACGCGCAGGTGTCGCCCCAGGTGCAGCCGGGGGCGTACGTCTCGTAGTAGCAGATGGCGTAGCGGCAGGTACTGTCGCCCACGCTGGCGAACGCCTGCACGGTGCCGCGCGGCCCTGCCCCGGCGTGCGTCTCGAACGACTCGACGGCCAGCGATTCCAGTTCCAGTCTCAGCTTCTGCATGCGGTTTTCTCCGGATCGGGAGTAGAATCGGGAGTATAACGGAAGCGGCGCGGCCAGGGATAAGCACATTTCACGCCCGTAAATTCAGAAACGGCGGC
>DATABT010000634.1:0-2902 GCA_036259455.1 Longimicrobium sp.
CGCGCGACGTCCAGCAGGTGCCCGGCGTAGTCCGCGCCGCGCGACCCGGCAATGAGCACCTGGTCGTCGCACGCGTGCTCGCTTTCCAGCCGCATCCGCCGCGCGGCCGCCCACGCCAGCGGGTTGAACCAGTGCAGCGCGCACGCGGCCTCGGCCACCAGCTGCCACGCGCAGTCGCGCCGCCGCACGTGCGCAAGCTCGTGCGTGAGAACGGCTTCCAGCCGGTCCGCCGGCCACGCCTCCGTATCCGCGGGAAGGAGCACGCACGGGCGGACGATCCCCCACGTCAGCGGCATGCATCCCGGCGCGCCCTCCAGCAGCCGCACGGGCCGGTCGATCCCCATCCGCCAGACCAGCCGGTCGCGCAGCTCCGCCACGGGCCCATCCGCCAGCGGCCGCGCCGTCCGCCCCTCGCGCCGCACGCGCGTTACGCTCGTGGCCAGCCGCAGCAGCGCCAGCGCCGCGCCCAGCATCCACGCGGCGACGGCCAGTCCGCCCAGCACGTCCCAGCGCCAGCCTCGCGCATCGGCGGCGGGCGCGGCGGTGCGGATCGGCTCGGCCGGTTGCGGCGCGGCGGAGGGTCGAGACGGGGTGTGGACGATGGACCGCGCCGCATCCGCCGTCTTCATCTCCCGAAGCGGCTCCGCGGAAACCGCGGTCGCGGCGGGGACCGGTTCCGCGGGAAGGATCGGCAGCCGCCACGAGGGGAGCGCGAGGCCCAGGACCGGCAGTGCGAGCAATCCGCCGAAGCCGAGCGCCCACGCCAGGTGCCGCGCGCTGGCCGACGCGCGCCGCAGCGCGAGCGCCGCCAGCCCCGCCACGGCGAGCACGAGCGTGCCCTTGAGCGCCAGGTCCCCCACGGCGCCCGCGGCCGCCGTAACGTCCAGGGCCATCATCCCGCTCATCTGCCCTCCTTCTGGCGGCGGATCAGCGCCTCCAGCTCCGCCATCTCCTCCGCCGAAAGGGTGCCTTCGTCCGGGTCCAGCAGCGCGGCGACGGCCTTGGCGCGCGACCCGTCGAAGAAGGTGCGCACCAGGCGGTGCAGCGCCGACTCGCGCGCCTCGTCGCGCGGAATGACGGCGGAGTAGACGTAGCGCGGCCCGTCCTGCGCGGCGACGAGGTAGCCCTTGTCCTGCAGCTTGCGCAGCATGGCGCGCACGGCGCTGTAGCCCGGCGGCTCGGGAAGGTCTTCGAGCACTTCCGCCGCCGTGGCGGAGCCGCGCCGGTACACGGAGTCCATGATCTGGCGCTCCCGGCGGGTAAGGTCGCGGTAGGCTTCGCGCATGAGGGGATGGCGAGGGACGGATGGTGGATGGGTGCTACAATCGTAGCACTGTGCTACGAACGTAGCACCGCGTCCGGAGGAGGGCAAGGCTTTCGTGGGAGCCCGGGGCGGCGGGTGGGCGGCTGAAGCCGCGGCTCGAACGGCCAGAAGCCCCCGTCCCGGCTCGCCGGAGGCTTCGCCAGACGGGGCTTGAACTTCGTACGCGAAAATCTCTTTCGTCACCCCTGGTTGGGGGAGGGGTGGCCGCCGTTGCGGGGACCGAGCAAAGCCCCGGCGGGGGAGAGGGCGCCGCTCGCAGCGCCTCCAGCCCCACATCTCACCATCCTCTAATCTCCAACACCTGTTGGCGAGTCGTGGCCGCCCGTACCTTGGGAGTACCAGCCTGCAACCGCCGTCCTCCTCCTTTCCCCATCATCCCATGCAGGACCTGCGAGAGCTCACGGACCTTCAGCTGATGCTGCTCGGGGTGCTGTGGGACCGGCGCGAGGCGACCATCGGCGAGATCCACGAGCGCCTGGCCGACGACGCGGAGGTCTCGCGCAAGACGGTGGCGACGCTGCTGTCGCGGATGGAGGCGCGGGGGCTGGTGCGGCACCGCGTGGAAGGACGCGAGAACGTCTACCGGGCCGCCGTGCCGCGGCAGCGGGTGCTGCTCTCCCGCGTGTCAAGCCTGCTGGGCGCGCTGTTCCACGGCGATCCGCGTGCCGCCGGCGTCGCGGCGCTGGACGCGTCGCAGGTGCACGAGGGCGACGTGGACCGGCTGCGCGCGCTGCTGCGGCGGCTGGAGGAGGACGTGGCCGCGACGGACGGGGAGGGCGCCGAATGACGGGCATCGTGTACGCGCTCGCCACCTGGGTGCTGACGTACGCACTGCACAGCACGGCGTTCTGCGCCCTGGCGCTGCTGGGCCAGCGCGCGCTGCCGCGCCCGGCGCAGCGGGATCCCGCGTGGAAGCTGGCCCTCATCGCGCCGCCGCTCACCGCCCTGGCCGCCCTGCTGGGGGCGGGGCCGCGCGTGGAGCTGCCCTCGCTGCTGCGGGCGGCGGCGCCGGGCACCTGGGCGCCGCCCGAGCTGGCGGTGGACGTGGTGCGGACGGCGGACGGGGAAACCGTGACGCGCACCGTGGTGGATGGGGCGGCGTGGGGGCTCGCCCTTGGCGTGCTGGTGCTGGCGGCGGTGCCGGCGGCGTGGGCCGTCGTGCGCTACGCGGCGGCGCGGCGCGACTTTGGACGCGTGCTGCACGGCCGCCGCCCGGCGTCGCCGGAAGCGCTGGGCGTGGACGCGGGCGGGCTGTCGTGGCTGCGGCTTTCCACCAGCGACCGGCTGGCGGCGCCGGTGGCGCTCGGCGGGGCGGAGGTGTGCGTTCCGCACGGGCTGCTGCCGCGCCTCTCCATGGATCAGCGGCGCGCGCTGCTGGCGCACGAGGCCGCGCACCTGGAGCGGCGGGACCCGTTCTGGATCGCCGCGGCGGAGTGGATCGCCGCGCTCTCCGGGTTCCAGCCGCTGGCGGGGCGGGTGGTGGCGGCGCTGCGGCGCGACGCCGAGCTCCTCTGCGACGAGGCGGCCGTGCGGCGCACGGGGGACGCGGCCGCGCTGGCCCGCGCGCTGGCGACGCTG
>DATABT010000635.1:0-6630 GCA_036259455.1 Longimicrobium sp.
GGGGGGGGCGCACGACTCGGGATGACGCCGGAGGGGCCGGCATCACCACGCGTCGCCCATCCGCATGCCGCGGCCGGGGAACTCCTCATCCTCCACGTGATCCTCGGCGAGCACGGCGTTCGCCAGCTCCAGGTCCGAGGCGCGCACCAGCACGCGGATGCCGCCGATGCACCCGATGAGCTCCGGGCGAATGGCCGCCACGTGCGCGTCGGGGACGAAGGCGTCGATCCCCTCGGCGTCCAGCACCGCGACGATCACGTCCGCCTCGTACAACCATCCGCAGTTGCGCACCACCACCCACTCCTCCGGGCGCAGCATCACCATGGAACTCGCTCCTCGCAAAGGCCCCGGCGGCATGCCGAACGCTTTGCCATTACGAAAGATACGCCCGGAAGGTTGCGCCGTTCAGAAAGCGGCGCCGGCACACGGCCGCGCGCCCGATGCGTCGGCCGCGCGGCGGGCCAGCTCGTTCTGGCGGGGCCCGGGGCGGACCCGGTCCGTGACGCAGATCTCGCGCTCCGTCAGCTTGGCGACCGCCAGGTAGGAGGTGACGCGCGACCAGTCGTCCGGGTCCTCCGACGCGTTCACCCGCACGATGAGCGCAATGGGCCGCCCGCCGCGCATCCGCCACTCCGCGCGCGGGCCCAGGCTGGAGAAGCCGCCGCTGACCACGCTCCAGTAGTGGAGCGGGTGGGACCGCCCGTCCGGCGTGATGACGTCGACGGACGCGCGTGCGTCGCCGTCGTGCACGTCAAGCACGTACCCCGCGGTGCCGGGGCAGCGCGAGGTGCTGCCCTGCGACTCCTCGTCCACGTTCGTCACCCCGCAGGCTTTCTCGTCCAGCGGCGTGTAGACGCTGTGGATGGTCGCCAGCGAATCCGCCAGGTGCATCACCTCCGCCGCGGCGGTGCCCGGTGGGGGCGGAATGCCGGGCGGAAGCGTGGAGCCGGGCGGCGGCGCGTCCGGCAGCCGCATGCACTCCCCCGCCTTCATCACCGACTCCGCGCGGCTCGCCTGCTGGTTCGCCTCGGCCATGCACTCCGCGTAGGTCTGGCCCGCCGGCGCCTTTGCGGAACCGGCGGACTTCTCCGCGCCCTCATCGTCACAGCTGCCGAGCAGGAGGAGCAGGACCGCTGGAAGCGTTCGCGTGGCGTGCATGTGCCTGTCCTTCCGATCGACGGGTGAGGATGGTGGGAAGCCGCGCCTTCAATCCACCGGCGCGCCCTGGGCGATCCACTGGCCGAGCAGGGCGCGCTCTTCGGGGGTGATGTGCGTCTTGTTGGCGGGCGGCATGGTCTCCGTCTCGACCGCGCGGGCGCGGATGCGCTCCACCCGCGCGCGGATCTGCGCGGGCGTATCGAACGCCACCCCGGCGGGGGCCACGCCGAAGGTCAGGTCCGCGGGCGCGGCGCTGTGGCAGCCGGCGCAACGTTTCTGGATCACCGCGTTCGCCTCGCCGAAGGTCACCGGCCGGCCCCCCTCCACCTCCACCGCGCCGGCGCGCGGCGCGCCGACGACGTAGAGGGCGATGAGCGTCGCGGCGATGGTGGCGGCCAGCGCGGGCTTCCAGCGCGGCCACCCGAAGCGCACGTTCAGGATGTGCCGCACCGACGCGCCTCCCAGCGCCAGGATGCCCAGCAGCAGCCAGTTGAGGCGGTGCCCGTAGATCCCGGGAAAGTGGCTGCTGAGCATCAGCACGATCACCGGAAAGGTGATGTAGTTGTTGTGGATGGAGCGCGACTTGGCCCGCTTGGCGTACTTGGGGTCCGGCTCGCCGCCGCTCTCCACTGCGCGCACCAGCTCCCGCTGCGAGGGCATGATGTGGTGGGCCACGTTGGCCGCCATCAGCGTGCCCAGCATGGCCCCGACGTGCAGGAACGCCGCGCGCCCGCTGAACACCTGAGTGAGCCCGTACGACACGCCCAGCACGGCCGCGAGCCCGATCACCGCGCCCATCGCCCCCGCGCGGTCCAGCACGCGCGCGAGCACCGTGTCGTACACGATCCATCCGCCGATGATGGCGCCCACGCCGATGCCGACCGCGGCGCCGTGGCTCAGCCCGCTGGCGGAGGCGTCCAGCAGCAGCGCGCCCGTGCTCAGGTAGTAGACCACGACGAGCAGCGCCGCGCCGCTGAGCCAGGTGGTGTACGCCTGCCACTTGAACCAGTGCAGCGGGCGGTTGTGGTCCCAGCCGGTCAGGTCCTTCTGCACGTAGTAGAACCCGCCGCTGTGCAGCAGCCAGATCTCTCCCTGGATCCCCTCGCGCCCCTCGCGGTGCGGCTCCAGGTTGCGGTCCATCCAGTTCCAGAGCATGGAGTTGCCGATCCACATGATCCCGGCGATCACGTGCACCCAGCGGAACACCAGGTCCAGAATCTCTCGTACGGCGGGGCTCATTCGATGGGTCGTGCGGGTCAGCTGCCGCGGTAGGTGGAGTAGCCGAAGGGGCTCAGCAGCAGCGGCACGTGGTAGTGCTGCGCCGGCTCGCGGATTTCGAACTCGATGGAGACATGCGGATAGAACGCCTCCACGCCCTGGTCGCGAAAGTAGACGCCCGTCTCGAACACGAGCCGGTAGACGCCCGTGTGCAGCTGCAGGTGCGTGGGCAGCAGGTCGCGCACGCGGCCATCGGCGTCGGTGCGCCCGGTGCCCAGCGTGGCATTTCCGCGCTCCAGCCGCACCGGCACGCCGGCCGCCGGGCATCCGCGCGAGGTGTCCAGCACGTGCGTGGTGATTCCGCTCATCTTCGATCCGGAAAGGAGGGTGTCAGGGGTCGTGCGTGACGCCAGCCCCGCGCCCGGCGGGTTTGAAACCGCGCCTGGATCACGAAGTCCGGCGTCCGCGGACTGTGGTCGCGAGCCCGTGCGTGATGGCAACCGTCGCGCGATCCCGTCGTTACGCAGTCGAAGCCCCGCGGGGTGTGCGGCGCTTTCCGCTTTCGTTGTGGCGGCGCGGCGGCTTCAGCCGCTCAGGTCGCGAGACCGGCCCATCGTGCGTGACGCCAGCCCCCGCGCCCTCAGTTCCCCGCCGCCAGCAGCTTCTGCAGGCGCAGCCGCGTGATTTTCGCCTGCTCGCCGGCGGCGACGCGCAGCTCGGCCTCGGGCTCGTTGTCCAGGCGCGAGGTGAGGATGGACAGGAGCTCATCCGCCGATCTTCCCGTCGCGCAGACGAGGTAGATGTGGCCGAAGCGCTCCTCGTACGCACGGTTGCCGTCCGCCAGCGCGCGGCGGGTGGCGGCTTCGGCCGTGTCCATCCCCGCCTGCTCGCCGCGCGACCACCCCTGCTCGCGCCCCGTCTGCCCCGCCTCGGCCTTCTTTTCCCCGATGCGCGGATGGCTGCGGAACGCCTGCAGCCAGTCGTCGCGGTCCAGGGCCCACCACACCACGTCCGCCGCGTCGAACAGCGCCTCCTCGCTGGCGAACGGGCGCAGCGCGGCCACCCGCCTCGCCCACTCCCGCGATCCGCAGCAGGCCAGCAGGTCGGCCTCCGCCTCCGTGGCGGGGAGCGCGTTCAGGCGGGCAAGGCCGCTCACGAGTTCGGCCGTGAGGAAAGGGTGCCGAACAGCCGCAGCCGCGCGACGCCGCCGTCGGGGAAGATGTTCAGCCGCGCGTGGGTGATGGGACCGATCGGTCTCACCTCGTCCTCCCAGCGGTGGCGGGTGTGGGGCTGCAGGCGCGTCTGGTCCAGCAGCGGCATCCATCCCGCGCCTTCCGCCGCCAGCGCCTCGATGTCGACGCCGGGGGCGTGGATGCCGTCCACCGAGGCGCGGCCGGGGGCGTTGCCCATGAACCAGTCCGTATCCAGCTCGATGCGGTGGACGGCGCCCGGCGCGCCCAGCCGGATGATGCTCCAGTCATGGCCCGGGCCGCGGCGGCGCGTCTCCCATCCATCGCCCATGAAGCGCGAGCGGCCGGGGAGGATCAGGTTCTGCCGGTGGCCGAAGAACATGTCGCTGCACGCCGGCACCCATCCGCCGTTCTCCAGCGCCGCCAGGTCCACCTCGCCGCCCTGCAGCGCGAACCGCGTCCACGTGGGCTGCGACCAGCCGTGCACCCGCAGCCGCGCCACGCCGCCGTCCGGGTAGATGTTCAGCCGCAGGTGCGTCACGCGGCGGTCGGCGTCCACGGGAAAGAGGTTGGCGGTGTTCCCCTGCAGCGGTGACCGGGCGAGGATGGGGAACCACTCCGCCTCGTCCGCGATCTGCTGGGGATCGGGGGACCCGGTGACGTCGCATCCCTCCACGGAGCAGCTTTCGGGGAAGTTGCCGCGGAACCACGCCGTATCGACGACCAGTCCGCGGACCACGCCGGGAAGGCCCAGGCGGACGATGCACCAGTCGTAGCCGGCCTCGCGGCGGCGGCGGGTCTCCCAGCCGTCCATCCACTTGCCGCGCTCCGTGTATTCGTGCTCGCGCCACTCCGCGGCGCCGGGCTTGAGCAGCGCCTCCTTGGGCGCGAAGAACTCGTCGTTGGCCAGCAGCACGGCGCCGCCCAGGCGTTCGGACGCCAGGTCCACCAGGTCTAGAAACGAAGTCATCGGGTGTGGCGGGAGAGAATGCGACCGGCCGGTCCCTCAGGGAACGCGCCGCGGTCGTACACGCGGCGGCCACGAAGGTACGTGGCCTCCACCACGCCCGACAGGGTGGCCCCCGCGTACGGCGTCACCGGGTGGCGGTGGTGCAGCCGCGCGGGATCGACCGTGAACTCCGCCTCCGGCCGCCAGACCACGAAGTCGGCATCGCATCCCGCCGCCAGGGCGCCCTTGCGTCCCCGCAGCCCCGCCAGCCGCGCGGGCGCCTCGCACATCCACCGGGCCAGGTGGGCCGGCGTGTACCCCCGCGCCCGCGCGCCCGTCCACGTGACGGGGAGCGAGAGCTGTAGGGAGGCGATGCCGCCCCACGCGCGCAGAAAGTCGCCCGTCTCCATCCCCTTCATCGCGGGCGGGCAGGGCGAATGGTCGGTGGCGACCAGGTCGATGTCACCCGCGCCGAGCGCATCCCACAGCCGCTCGCGCGTTTCCGCCTCGCGGATGGGGGGCGCGCACTTGTGGTCGGTGGCGCCGTCCGCGATCTCGTCCGCGGCGAAGTGCAGGTAGTGCGGACAGGTCTCCACCGTCACGGGCAGCCCGTCCGCCCGGGCTGCGCGCAGCAGGGGGAGCGCGTCCGCGTCCGCCAGGTGCACCACGTGGATGCGCGCGCCGGTTTCGCGGCAGAGGAGCAGGAGGAGCGCGATGGCCTGCTGCTCCGCCTCGCGCGGACGGCTGGCCAGGTAGACGGCGTAGCGGCGCGGATCCAGGCCCTGCACGGCCAGGGCGGCGCGCGCCAGCGGCTCCGGCAGCTCCGCGTGTGCCAGCAGCGGCGCGCCCAGACGGGCCAGCTCGGGGAGCGCGGCGCGCAGCTCTTCTTCGCCCACACTGGCGAACTCGTCGACGCCGGAGGGGCACAGGAAGCACTTGAAGCCCAGCACGCCCGCGTCCCACAGCGGCTCCAGCTGCTCCAGGTTTTCCGGCACCACGCCGCCCCAGAAGCCCACGTCCACGTGCACCCGCCCCCGCGCGGCACCCAGCTTGGCCGCCAGTCCGACGACGTTCGTGGTGGCGGGGATGGAGTTGAGCGGCATCTCCACCAGCGTGGTCACGCCCCCCGCAGCCGCGGCGCGCGTTCCCGTCTCGAACCCCTCCCACTCCGTGCGGCCGGGCTCGTTCAGGTGCACGTGCGTGTCCACCAGCCCCGGCATCACCACCGCGTCGTCCGCGTCCACCAGCGGCGCGTCCGGCGGCACGTCGTCGTAGCCGGAGACGCGGATGATGATGCCGTCGCGCACGTGCACCGCCGCGGGGGCCATGCCGCCGGCCGCGACCACGCGGCGGCTGCGCAGGACCAGGTGCGCGGGGCCATGCGGTGCGGAGTGGGGATGGGCTTCGGCGCGAGGCATCAGGGAGACGTGGCACGTTGGGAGGGATGCTTGCGGCGCGAGTGAGCCTCCATGATTCACCGCGCGGGCGGCGGACTGCAAGTGCGCCGGCGCACGGCCGGCAATCAAACGACACGCTTGCGCCACCGGCCGCCTCGGCTGGCGTCGCGGGAGAGGGCCTCGTCAACCTGCATCCGCCCCTTCGCCGTGGGCCGATCCAGGCAAAACGAACGGGCGCGGCCACGGCGGCCGCGCCCGTTCCGTTCCACACCGCGGGACCGGCTAGTCGGCCTTTTTCGTGGCCTGTTGCGTGGCGTAGAAGTGGGCCATCCGCGCCCCCTCCTCCGTCAGGCTCCTGGTATACTGCCGCCCCGCGTCGGGGCCGAAGTTGCGGATCATCAGCATCACCGCGTTCTCGCCCAGCACCTGCGCCACGGCGGCGGGATTGATCTTCTCGCTCTGCGCCTGCTTGAGCGCGTCGTGGATGATCTTGCGCGCGGCGTGCAGGTGCCGCTCGATCTGCTCTTTCTGCGACTGCTCCACCAGTCTCTCCGGAAAACGGACGATTCTCGGGGTTCTCGTGGTGCAAGCTTACCGTGCGGCCTCGCCGCGCGCAAACGGGGCTGGCGCGGGCTCCCGCCGGGGCGCGCCGAGCGATAGGTTGGTGCGCCTTCGCATTGACCCTGACCATGGATGGAGCCGGTACGTGAACGTCAGC
>DATABT010000636.1:0-3991 GCA_036259455.1 Longimicrobium sp.
CGTCCGGCCGTGGAATCCGCGAGGGGATTACAGGCCGCCGCCCAGCGAGCTGCCGGTGATGGCGCGGTACACGTTCAGGCGGCCGTTGCCGAACCGCGTGTCGTAGCCCGCCGCGCCGATGTCGTCGGCGGTGCTCTGCAGGCGGGTGCGCAGCGCCGCGCCGCGCAGGCCCGTCTTGCTGGCGATCACGCCGGCGGCGCCCGTCACCTGCGGCGTGGCCATCGAGGTGCCCTGCAGCATGGCGTAGCCGCCGTTCAGGTACGAGCTCCAGATGCCCATCTCGTCGGTGGTGTTGCTGTACAGCTCACCGCCCGGCGCCGAGATGTCCAGCCCGTTGCCGTACTGCGAGTAGTAGGAGAGCGCGTCACGCCAGTTGGTGGCGGCCACCGAGATGGCGTTGGCGTCGCAGGCCGGGCAGGCGACCTTGCTGTTGCCGCCGTTGCCGGCCGCGGCGATCACCAGCACGCCCTTGCCCGTGGCGTAGGCGATGGCGTCCTTCTCGGCGCGCGAGATGGTGGTGCCGCCCAGCGACAGGTTCATCGCGACCATGCCGGGATAGTCGGCCGCGGCGCGAATGGCGTTCACGATGGCGGAGGTGTAGCACCCCGGAGGCCCGCACACCTTCTGGACGTGCACGCGCACGTTGCTGGCGGCGCCCGTCACGCCCGCGACGCCCACCGTGGTGCCGGCCATGGTGCCGCTGGTGTGCGTGCCGTGGCCGTCGTCGTCCGAGGGATCGTTGTCGTTGTTCACCCAGTCACGGCCGGCGATGGTGCGGCCCACCAGCTCCGGGTGGTCCATGTCCACGCCCGTGTCGATGCTGCCGACCACCACCGCGGCGCCGCCGGCGCCAATGCCCTCGATGGCGTCCTCGTCGGCGTCCAGCAGCGAGGCGTAGGTGCTGGGCAGCGGCTGGCCGTAGCGCGAGTCGGCCGGGTCGCTGAAGTACGCCGTCTTGCCGCCCGGGTTGACGAACGCCCACAGCTTGGGGTCGATGGCCTGGGGCTGGCGAATGTAGTTCGGCTCGGCCCACTCCACGCGCGGGTCCGCCATCAGGCGGGCCGCCTCGGCGCGCTCCTGGCCGCGGTCCACGCCCATGACCGCGAACTCGCTCTTGTAGCCCGAGCGACTGAAGCTCAGCCCGGTGATGCCGCGCAGCTCCTCGTACGCGTACCCGTCCTTCATCTTGACCAGGATCTCGCCGGGAACGACGGCATCCTGGTTCTGCTGGGCCAGCGGCAGGGGGGTCGGGGCTGCGGCCTCGGGGCCGGCGGGGGCGTCGGAGCAGGCGGCGACCGCAAGGGTCAGCGCGGCCGCGGCGGCGGTGCGAAAACGGTACATCGAGTAGCTCCTGCTGGGGATGAAGAGAACGATCCGTCCGGGAGAGAGCGTCCTTCAGGGGGGGCTCCCGTGGAAATGAACGTCCGTTCGGTGGTGATGCCCGAGGGTAAAGCAAGGGGTGCGCCAAACCCGAACGGCGTTCTTCGCACCGCGTAAGTCAAGGCGTAGCAACGATATTTACGGAGTGATGATCCACGACGTCCGAAACGAAGCGGTGCAGAGTGCACCGTTCTGGTGCGCAACTTCGGGCGGAGCGGCGCACCAAGGTAGTGCTGTGGAGAGTCCCCGTGGCGCGTGGCGCCGGACGATCGGTGGAGGCGGGTAGTTCCCCGCACGGAGATGCGAGAGGAGGACGGCAGGGTGGATCTCGGGACAATCCAGGCCGGGACGCGCGCGGCAGATTCCGGAGGGAGGTTGCGGCCGCGGAGGTGCGAGCATGAACGACGGAGGGGGCGTTCGCGCGGAGCCTGGGTTGCTCCACCGGACGCAGGAGATTTCTGGGAGCGATGCGCCGCTTCGCGCAGGCTTACGTGAAACACCTGGGCAGCCGGCCGAAAGACGCCGGCAGAACCGTGAGCCGGCTAAGCGGCTCCCGGCCGGCCGTTACGATGCTAAGGAGAAGATCCTTCCGTTGCGCCGCAAAGCGCTTGTGTCACTTCAGGTTATGCCGCTTTGGAGCCTTCCTCGGAATGGCTCGATCGTCGGAAGGTTTGGCGACACCCTCTCCGTGGAAAGGAACTGTGGGCGAGCGCGGAGGGGAAAACCGGTCACCAGCACGGGTGAGTAGATTTCTCAGTCGGCGCCGCGGGTTTCTGCACCGGCAGCGGCTCACGCGGGCGCCTCCCTCGAAATGACACCCCGCGGCCCGGGCGACTTTCATGTACAGGGTGCGCGCGGGCGCCGAATGACTCAAGATGGCGTTTTCCGGATTCGGAGGTTTGGCAACGCCTCTCAAGCCTGATCGGCATGGGCCACGGGAACGGGTCGGGAATCCGGCGCCGGCGCGGCGGATGCCCGTCCGGGAAGCAGGTGGGCGATGGAATTGGCGTAGTAGCGCAGCACGGGGAGCTCGCGCGGGTTGGCGGTGAACAGGCCGTCGGCGTCCACCACCAGGTGGCGCATGGTCAGCATCCGCAGGCCTACCGTCACCGCGTAGTCCATGTCGCGCCGGGGGACGTAGACGCGGCCGCCACCCGCCTCCACCTCGTCCACCAGGTCCGCCACGCACCCCTTGAGCTCCAGCTCGCTCCGCTGCGCGCCCGGCTCGCGGACGAACACGGTCGCCACCAGCGACACGGGGAGCACGGGGATCACCCGGCCGACCTCGGCCATCAGCGCGCCGCCCAGCTCCGCCACCGCCTCCTGCCGGTCGTCGCGCCCCAGGCGGCGGAAGTCCACGTCGTGCTCCGCGCACCAGCGGCGCATGCTCACCGGCGTGCCGAAGTTCACGCACGCGTACCCGAAGCGGTGCCATCGGCTGCGAACCATCAGCAGCAGGTTGCGGCCCACGAAGCGCAGCGTGTTCCCCAGCGCGCGCGCCGCCCCGCCGCGGGGCCGCGCGCCGGGGCGGGCTTCCAGCAGCAGCGTGCGGTCTTCCAGCGTGCGGTCGTAGTTGATGCCCACGGGCACGAAGACCAGGTCCCGCTCCCCCGCGGGGTCAAAGCCGCGAAGCATGTAGTCCAGCAGCCCCAGCTTGGGCGGCCGCAGCGACCCGTCGCGCGAAAGCCCGCCTTCCGGGTAGACGGCCTGCGTCACGCCCGCGGCCGTCGCCATGGCCACGTAGCGCTCCAGCACGCGGCGGTACAGCTCGTCGTTGCCGCGGCGGCGGATGAAGTACGCCCCCATGGACCGGATGAGCTGCTGCAGCGGCCAGATGCGCGCCCACTCGCCCACCGCGTAGCTCAGCGCTGCGCGGTGCGCGGCCAGGTATCCCACCAGCACGTAGTCCATGTTGCTGCGGTGGTTCATCACGAACACCACCGTGCTGCCGCGCTCGATGCGCGCCAGCCCCTCCTCGTCGCTCCACCCCAGGCGCACGCGGTACAGCAGCCGCGCCACCCGCCGCGCCAGCGCGTACCCGAAGCGAAAGTACAAATACGCGTTGAAGGCGGGGACGATCTCCCGCGCGTACCGCTCCGCGCGGGCGGTGGCCACGTCCAGCGGCACGTGGTGCTGGTTGGCGTGCTCGCCCACCGCCCGCACCACCACGGGATCGCTCATCAGCCGGTCCACCAGCACCTGCCGGCGCGCCATGCGAAAGGGCTGGATCTCGATGGGGAGCTTGCGGTTCACCTCCTCCAGCACGCGAAGCGCCCGCTGGCGGATGAACCAGCGCGCGCCGGGCACCATCAGCCGGTCCAGCAGGCACACCAGCGCCAGCAGCACCAGCGCGGCGAACTGCCAGGTGGGAAGGGTGATGCTGCCGTCCATGCGCGAGGCGAAGATGGGGAGATGACGGATGTGGACCATCCCAATCTATAGTCGCCGCGCGTCCGATCCACCAAGAAAAAGGTTCATCGCGGATTTCGTTGCACGCACGAAGTCTGCGCCGTGAGCTGTCATTTCGAAGGAGGCGCCCGCGAGGACTTGCCTCATGCAGGATCTTGTTGCGCCGACTGAGAAATCTACTCACCCACGCTCATGGCTGGCC
>DATABT010000637.1:0-2490 GCA_036259455.1 Longimicrobium sp.
CCCTTCCGTCCAACGCCGTGGAGCTGCCGCTCTGGCTGGAGCGCGACCGCCTGGCGTTCCAGCTGCCCATGCTCACCAGCGAGGTGCTGGAGTTGCAGCGCGGCGTGGTGATGAACGAGCGCCGGCAGGCGTACGAGAACCGCCCGTACGGCCTGGCCGACGAGCGGCTGCACGAGCTGCTCTTCCCCGCCGGGCACCCGTACCGCTGGCCCACCATCGGCTACATGCGCGACCTGGAGGCCATCACCCTGGACGACGCGCGGGCGTTCTACGCCACCTACTACACGCCCGGCAACGCGGTCCTGGTCTTTGCCGGCGACGTGGAGCCGGAGCGGGCGTTCGCGCTGGCGGAGCGGTACTTCGGCGACCTTCCCGCGGGCCCGGCCATGCCGCCGCCCGCCGCGCCCGCGCTGCCCCCGGCACCCGCGGAGCGGCGGGGGACGATGGAGGACGACGTCTCCTTCGCGCGCGTCTACCTGGCGTACGCCGTCCCGGGCTACGGCACGGACGACTGGGTGGCGCTGGATGCGCTCGCCTACCTGCTGGCGGACGGCGACAGCTCGCGGCTGCAGCGCGCCCTGGTGCGCGACGGGCGCCTGGCGCAGGACGTGGATACCTATCTCTATCCCACCACCCTCTGCGGCGTGTTCGGGTTCGTGTCGACGGCGCGGTCGGAGATCGATCCGCAGGCCATCGAGGACGCCATCCGCCGCGTGCTGGACGACGTGGCGCGCGACGGGGTGACGGAGGACGAGCTGACGGGCGCCGTCCGCCGCGTCCGACGCGACCACGTGGGCCAGCTGGCGACGGTGGAGGAGCGCGCCGACGCCCTTGCGTATGCCGCCACCGTGCTGGGCGACCCCGAGGAGTTGAACCGGGTCCTGGACGCGTACACGAAATTGACGGTGGATGACCTGCGCCGCGTGGCCGCCGAGTACCTGTCCGCGGAGCGCGGCGCCACGCTGGTCGTGCTGCCGATCGCCGACGCGGAGGACGAGGAGGAGGTGCGCGATGCCGCCTGAAGCGTCCGTCGCCGTCCTCCCCCCGCCCATTCCCGGCCCACCGCCGCGCCCCCGCGTTCCCCGCCCCGAGCGGTGGGTGATGGAGAACGGGCTGCGCGTGGTCGCCATCCAGAAGCACGGCGTGCCGCAGGTCGTTCTGCGCCTGGCCATTCCCGCCGGCGCCGCGTCGGACCCGGCGGAGCACCCCGGCACCGCGTCCCTGGTCGCGCACCTGCTGACGGAGGGGACGCGGTCGATGACGGCGGACGAGCTCAACGCGCGGCTGGACCTGCTGGGCGCGGCCGTGCACGCCAACGCGGGCCACGACTGGGCGGAGGTGGAGGCCGTCCTCCTGGCAGACACGCTGGCGGAGGGGATCGCGCTCATGGCGGAGGTCGCCACGCGTCCCTCCTTCCCCGAGCAGGAGACGGAGCGCGTCCGGGCCGAGTCGCTGGACGCCATCGTGGCGCGCGGCGACGAGCCGGCGAACGTGGCGGACGACCGCGCCGCGCTGGAGGTGTTCGGCGCGGACCATCCGTACGGGCACCCGTCCTTCGGCACGGCCAAAGGGATCGCGTCCGTCTCGCGCGAGGAGCTGGCGGCGTTCCACGCGGCGCGCTACCGGCCGCGCGGCTCGTTCCTGGTCGCCGCGGGAGACTTCGATCCCGCGGAGCTGCGCGCGCGGCTGGACCAGGCGTTCGGCGGATGGACGGGCGCGGTGGAGCGCGTGCGCCATCCCGACGGCCCGCCCTCGCCCGCCAACGCGGGGAAGAACGTGGTGGCGCACTGGGAGGACGCGGCGCAGTCGGAGATCCGCATCGCGGGCGCGGGGCTGGACCGCCGCTCGCCGGACTGGCTGGTGGGCGGCGTCGCCAACTACGTGCTGGGCGGATCGACCATCACCGGCCGCCTGGGCGCCAACCTGCGCGAGGACAAGGGGTGGACGTACGGCGTGCGCTCCTCCTTTCACGCCGGCCAGGCGATCGGCGGATGGGGCGCGGACACGGCCGTGGACGTGGAGGTCACGGCCGACGCCGTGCGCGAAATGCTGAACGAGATGCGGCGGATGGCCACGGAGCCCGTGCCGGACGACGAGCTTCGCCGCGCCAAGGACGCGATGATCCTGTCGCTCCCGCGCGTGTTCGAGACGCCGGGGGGCGTGGCCAGCCGCTTTGTGACGGTGGAGGCGTTCGGCCTGCCGGACGACTACTGGGAGCGCTATCCCGACGCCGTGGAAGCCGTCACCGCGGATGACGTGCTGCGCATCTCCCGCCAGTGCTTCGACCCGGACCGGCTGGTGCGCGTGGTGGTGGGCGGAGGGATGTAGGCGCGTCGTTGACGGTTCCACGCGACGGGCGCGCCCCGGGAATGCCCCTCCCGCTCGTCACCTCGCGACCTCCCCCAAAGAACCCTGGGGGAGGCTGACGCGATCCGGCGGATCGGGGCGCGAGCGAATTCTCCCCTCCCCCCTCGTTCCTCGCGGAGAGGG